>JBJEMO010000017.1:0-23085 GCA_051879715.1 Bilifractor sp. | reverse complement strand
CACCCTGTCCCAGCCGCATACACATCCCGGATCTGTTCTTCTTTTGGAGAGCAGTGATTTAGCAGTCTTCGATGAGGGTGATTCCTGGAGGCTGCAATACCCCTCCTGGCACTTTGTCCGCATGTCGCGGGTGAAAAAGAATGGGGCACATTGCGTCATCCACATCATGGCTGCAGAAACTGACAGGACTGATGAACTGACACAGCTGCATGAGGAGGTTTTCCATGCACTCCGTCTCCCTTTTCTGATCCGTGCCCGGAAAAATCACCTGTATGCACTGCATGCCTGTTCTTTCCTGTACCACGAAAAATCCTGGCTGATATCTGCTCCTTCCGGAACTGGAAAATCCACACACGCAGATCTTTGGGTCAGAAAGGGTTGGGCATCTGTTCTGAATGGAGACCTGAACCTGATTGGTTCGGATCAAATCTCCGGCACCACATCAGACAATTCCAGAAGCTATCCGGCATTTACGACCTATGGCATCCCCTGGTGCGGCACATCGGGTATCGCGACCAGCAGAGACTATCCTGTAGGCGGAATCATATTGCTGCGAAGAGGGAGCAGCAATCATGTCCGAACACTGGAGCGGGACCAGCGGCAACTGCGTATCTTGCAGCGGCTGATCACTCCCTCCTGGAACAGAGAAATGCTGGAGGACTGTCTGAACTTTACCGGCATTCTTTCGGAGAGCATGCCGGTCTGGGAACTCACTGCTACAAGGGAGCCATCAGCGGCAGAGGTCATGAAAAAGGCAATTGACGAAGCCTTGGGGTCTAATTGCGATGAAAAAGAATAAGCTTCAATTTTATATCCGTCGGATCCGTGAAGGACGGCTGAAGGAAATGCGTCATCAGATCCGCTGGATCTACTCCTATGCCAGACGTTACTGGAAGGAGATGGTATTTTATACCCTGTTGGGAATGGGTGGTGTTGCCCTCGGTCTGGTTTCCAGTCTGATCTCCCGTGACATGGTCGACATCATTACTGGCATGAAAACCGGACAGCTGGCCAAAACCTTTGGATGGATGATCGGCATGGCAGTCAGCTCCATCATCGTCAATCAGGTGACCAGCTATTTTTCAAACAGGATCAGCTATCAGGTGGATGCAGAAATCAAAGCTGATGTTTTCTCAAAGATCATGGTGACCGACTGGGAATCCATCACCCGCTATCACACCGGTGATCTGCTGACACGCTGGAGCAATGATGCCTCCAATATTTCCTCCGGTGTTCTGAACTTTATTCCCAGTGCCATCATCAACCTTTTTAAATTTGTTGGTACACTGTTTATCGTTGTCAGCAGCGACTGGAGCTTTGCTCTCTTCGCACTTCTTGGCATTCCCTTCTCAATGCTGATGTCCCGGACATTGCTGACAAGAATGCAGAACCAGAATACAAAAAATGCCGCAATGAATGCGAAAATGTCCGGCTTCAATCAGGAGACCTTTTCCAATATCCAGACAATCAAGGCCTTTGATCTTGTACGGACCTATGTGGATCGGCTTAAGGAACTGCAGCACCAATACATCGATATGGAGCTTTCCTATGCCAGACTGAATATGTTCACGTCCTTTCTGCTGGGGCTGGTCGGCCTTGCCGTTACCTACAGCTGTTACGGATGGGGTATCTATCGTGTCTGGAGTGGAGCCATCTCGTATGGAACCATGACGATGTTTCTGTCCCTGACTGGCAACCTGACCGGATCCGTCAACAATCTGACCTCTCTGGTCCCTGGGCTGATCAGTCTTACTACCTCTGCCGGACGGCTGATGGACATCGTTGAGATGCCCCGGGAGGATTACAGCGGATACCATAGTGCTGCCAAATTTCTTGAGGATCACCGCCGGAATGGTATCTCCATTATCGTGAACGATCTGGATTACACGTATCACACAGGAACGATCGTTTTCCACAGAGCCAGTTTCATTGCCCGTCCCCATGAAATCATCGGACTGGTCGGTGCCTCCGGAGAAGGTAAAACAACGATGCTCCGGCTTCTTCTTGCGCTGCTCCGCCCCACAAATGGTCAGATTTTCCTGCAGTCAGGTGATGCCACACTTCCCGTGACGCCTGCGGCAAGGCAGGCATTCTCATATGTTCCACAGGGCAACACGATGTTCTCAGGTACCATTGCCGGGAATATGCGCAACGTATGCCCGGAAGCAACCGATGACCAGATTATCAGTGTACTGCAGCTGGCCTGTGCCTGGGACTTCGTCAGGAAGCTTCCCCATGGAATCAATACGGAAATCAGGGAACGCGGCGGAGGATTCTCCGAGGGACAGGCCCAGCGGCTTGCCATTGCCCGTGCGCTCTTGCGGAAAGCTCCCATCCTGCTTCTCGATGAGGCAAGCTCAGCCCTGGATGTTGCCACAGAGCGTCAGGTCCTCCGCAATATCATGACCGATGATTATCCCCGCGTCTGTATCGTAACAACCCATCGTCCGACAGTCCTAACCATGTGCACCCGTGTCTATCAGATCCGCGACAGAAAATGCACCGTTCTGTCTGAGAGGGAGATTCAAAAACTCATCTCCGACTTCTGATTGCATTGCTATCCATATTCTATTGCTATCCATACAGTTCAATAGCCGACATTCTTAATTATGGCAAATAGCAACAGGCGCACGCCTCCAGGTACAAGACGTGCACCGACGGACGCACCACAGAGAAAAAGCAGGGAAAGATTGATACCCTTCCCTGCTGCTAATCTGATTTATTTTATTTTTCAACTTTCAGCTAATAATATACTACGATCTTCAGCAATAATGCATATGCACATTTAATCTGTTATGCTGACCGAGGTAATCGCCAGTCCCGGATCCGCAGTCACAACAAGATCACCAAGTCCAATATTGTCCGAAGGATTCTGATGATATTGGTACTGAATCAGAAGTGTTGCTGTACCATCTCCACTCACCAATGTACCCCCGGAAGATCCATATGTAACAGGCATATTGAAAGAAATATGCAGCCACTGCGTTTCCTTTGTATGATCAGCCTGATGCACTCCAGTTACCTGAATCCTGTAGTCACCCCGTCCGGTCTGCGGTCTCTGATGAATATTTGCTGTAGCAGTATAACATGAGGAACCACTTGCCGCGTAGACACCTTCTGCAAGGTCTCCCGATTTCAGAATCATTGGTTTTCTATACATAAAATATCAACCCTCCTCATCAAAATTACATGAAAGAAATATGATAAAAAACAAATTGCTTCTTTCTCTATACAGAAACTAGCACTTCCGGAAACTTTTGTAAAGGCATATCCCCCAATTTGTGAAAAATTAACATGCTATATGTATACATATCATAAATATGTGTATTAAAAACAAGGTCAGGCCGAATCGCGGAACAGATGTATTGCGCCCATAAACCTGCTTCTCTTTGCAGACTCACGAAGGACTGCGCACAGGGATGTCCGCCTCACCTTGCAATTGTTGATCAGAAACCGGAAAAGCGTTCTCGTCCAAAGCAGGGGAAACAAAACCGGATAATGGGAAGCTTTTGGAAAATTCAGCCTGGTACGATGGTGAAATTCCCTGAAATATCCGGATAAACCAGTTCCCTGAGGTATTGCAGTTCTTGCCGGAATATCCTCTCCGAACTCCCCGCTTTGCAATATCTCTTTGATAAAATCCTCGCAGATTTCCTTCCCATAGAATTTTTCCGGCAGATAACCAGTCAGACCAAGATAGCGGATACAGACAGAGGTCACGAGATCTGAAAACCCCCCTATGCCGATTCCATGAACAAGCATGTGATAGACTTCCTTCTGGTCTTCCTTGATGCCCCGATTCCAGAAAACAACCCAGTCCGTCAGAAGCTTCAGGCCAAAACCGGACCTCAGAAAGTGATGCAGCATGTGAAGCATCAGCGTAAATGCCTGTCCGCCATCCTCAAAAACCGGAATGGTCTGCCCTTCTGTGGAGATCATTTTGGCCTGTAGTGTACCCGGGTCCTGGAACCTGAGAATTTTTTCGTTTACATCCTTCCGATCCAGAGGTTCTGTCAGAAAACTGTGCAGTTCAAGCTCTACACCCCTGTCATTTACGAAGGCAGTATGATAGGTGTTCGTCTGTCCTGGTTTCTGCACAAACCCGAGGGAAGTCAGCACAGAGGCTGCCTTCCGGATCCTCTCCCGTGTCTGTTCCTCTCTTGGCTTCGGTGAGCCACAATCCAAATTCGTTTCCTGCAGGAAAAGATCAATATCGCCAGCCTTTCGATACGCAGGAACAGGATATTCTGCTGCCACTCCGGCTCCCTTCAGCACAACGACAGATAGACCTGCCCGGGAAAGTGCCGCTGTGACGCGGGCAGTGAGCCACAGCAGATAGTAATACTGACGTGCTGACTGCAGCGCCGCCGTTTCTACCTGTTCCCACCATGCCTTCCCCATCTGTGCACTGTATACAGAAAGCTGATCATAGAGAAGGGGCAGGATCGCATGTCTTTGCGCGATGCAGATCAACGCGGGCCAGTCCCCATCCCCGTCCGGTACCCACTGCTTCTGCTCCCCAGCAATCGCCCCGCGCAGAAGCATTAGAATGTTCCATTCCGCATTGGTGAGTTTTCCTTCTGATTTTCTGTAGCCCTTCATACGTCCACTTAACCCTCTGTTCCAGACAAACAAAACCGCCCATTCCCGGCTGTCAAATCTCAAAGCTGCTCTTGTCCGGAAAGGCCCTTTCCAGTATAGCAGTCAGTTCACTTTTAACCCTGTCAAAATCCAGATTGTCTTTCATACCGGGATCATTGATACAGATCATTTTCTTTTTTTCGGATAGCAACGCATCATACAATCTTCTGTTATCTTCCGCCAGCTCAAAATAAGCGGAATCTCTCTGTACATTCGCAGGGTAAAAATTCCCTTCAAGTTTCTGCCACTCCCGGAACAGATACTGATTGACATCTCTTCCACTCCGGTATCTGTCATGTGTCGTCGCATCCAGAATTTCCGGCTCAAGATTCCATAGTGTTTCAAAGGTATGCTTAAGAAACGGTGATGCACTGTGTACCGTGTAAAAGCCCGTAAAAAGTGGAAAAACCCTTTCCAGAATATTATAGCCAAAATAAAGAGCCGGGTACCCGGCATGAAAATATGCACCCGGCTGTTTTCTCATATTCTCCCATTTGCGGAAATGCCGGCTGATCACCAGTGCATTATTGAGATAAATATCTGACATCGTCGGATTATCCGGATTTGCCACAACAGGCTGCAAAGCAAGCATGTCCCGCGGCATTCCCTGGACGAAAAAATCCTTTTTCCTGATCGGTGCCGTAATCAGCATATCATCATTAAAATAGATAAAATGCTCTGCCAGACCCGGAATCCTTCCAATATTCACCTCAACCGCATTGGCATTAAAGGTCGGCAGTGCATCCGCTTTTATAATGTCCCGATGGTCTGTCAGATGCAGTCTGGGTGACTGCAGATTCAGCCATTCCGGTTTCTGCTGATCTGTGACAAGATGTACAAGCCGTACCCATGGTGCATACCTTTCTATGCCACGCATCAGATATTTCAGGGTGCCCCAGTCTCTGTATCGGGCTTCAGATAAATCCTCTGTACCATCTGTATAGAAAGAATTATCTGCACGGCATCTGTTTTTTTTCTTCTGCCAGATTGGATCTTTCTGGTCGACCCACGCAATCACAATATCAATATCCGGATCATTGTCCCCTTTTGTTCGTGTCATAATCATTCCTGTGACTAACCCTTTGCTATTGCCCGCACCGCAAAAGTGCCTGCAGCTGCATGTCCGACCCGCACCTGCCGTTCAAATTACCAATACACTCTCATTTATCTTGCCGCCTCGATCTGATCCTCAGAGGGCAGTGGATACCTTTCCCTGATCTCATGCAGCAGCATCTGATCCTGCCGGGATGTTTTCTGCCGGATGCCGACCGCAAGAATGGATAATGTCATGTGGATCATGTATCCACCCTGCCGTATCAGGCCCGTATGCATGCTTTTACCCTCAGCCCTCTGATGCATACAGGCAGGGATCTGCCTGATGCGGAAACCAAGAAGTATCATCTGTGCAAGCATATTTGCATCCGGAAACCGGGTATCAAAGCTTCCATACGTAGAATAAAAAGCAAATGCTGTACGGCTCAGGCCTTGCAGACCTGTGGTGGGATCATAAATCTTTTCCCTGTATCCGGTAATGCCTTTCAAAAGATAACGGAACCAGCCAAAGGCGATCTTCTTCAACCATCCTACCTGAAAAGGAGAGCTTTCTTTCATAAAGCGACTTCCAAGAACAATGTCCGGATAGCTTCCATCTGCACTCCTTGTGACAAGTTCCCGATAGATGATGGGAATGTTGGATACATCATGCTGACCATCCGCATCCATCTGAATAACATATGAATAATTCCTGCGCAGTGCATATTTATATCCGATCTGAAGGCAGCTCCCGTATCCCATATTAAAGAGATTCGTTGTATGCATATCCCCTTCGCTTCCAAGAACTGCTCCCGTTCCATCCGTTGACCCATCGTTAACAATCAGAACATCGGTTGCAATAGGCATATCAATGTCCTGAAGCTGATGCAGAAGATGCTGCAGATTTCTCTCTTCATTATAGGCTGGTATAATAATCAGAAGCCGCAGCTGATTACCGGCCTCCGCCGTACATTCTCCTAAATTGATTTTCATCGATGCACATCTCCATCCAATAGCATTTTAATATTTCCCCCTTCAAAGTCCCTGTGGGCTGCATTCTTTCCGAGATACTCTGCGTAACGGGGATCTTCCATCAATTTCACAACTGCGGCTGCAATCGAGGCAGCATCAAAGGGGACCAGCATACCGTCCTTCCCATTAACCACCTGGCCACGGTTTCCGCTGCAGTCAGAGAGAACCACCGTCTTTCCCAATATCTGCGCCTCAGATACAGCAATGCTTCGTCCTTCAAATGCTGTACAGTGCACGTAAAAATCCGCCTGCTTCATATATGGATAAGGATTGTCACGCACCCCCAGAAGAATAAAGTCATCACGCAGGCCTGCTCTTCGGATTTCCTCCTCCAGATTTCTTCGCTCATCTCCTTCCCCAAGCACATACCATCGAATCAGCGGGAGCTGAAGTCTCTCTCGTTCCTCTTTCAATATTTTCATTGCCCGGATGGAGACAGAGAGGTCTTTCTGTTTCACCAGTCTGCTGACAGTCAGAATCCTTTTCCCGGCAAAGGTATCCGAAAAGCCCCCCTTCAGATTGGCTTTTTTTCTGATCTTCTCAGCATCGATGAAATTGTGAAATACTCCTGTTTTCCATGTGTATTGCGGATACACCTTCAGAAAGCTATGCTCTACCTCATCTGATACGCACCATATACGGTCGACCCGGTCATAGCATCCATGGTCAAGCTGAGGCGTATAGCCAGCTTTTCCATAATCGACATGGAGAAATGCCGCCTTTCTCATGGCCCGGACATGATCTGCAACATAATACGTGGATGCACCTTCAAGATATGCGACTGCAAGATCATATTGTTTATCCGGTACAGGTGCTGCATCTGCAATCATCTTCCACAAAAGCTTCCCGGAAAAATTTTTCTTCCTCCTCATCACCTGAAAGTTTCTGAGCATATAGCCTGCGTTGCGGAAGCCTGATCCATGCAGGAACACCGACTTGGACACTGTACCTGCCAGATATCTTCTTCCCCTGACAGAAAGGACGTCAACATCATGGTAATGTCTGTTCAATATATGCACATAGGAAGGGAGCCGTCTCCTCAGCTCCCCCTGCCCAAGCATCACGTAAAGATCCACATCATAAACAGCCGGATCAATCCTCTCCAGCAGAGCAAGCAGGGCGGTTTCCGCCCCACCCATACCGAGGGTATTTATCACAAACAACAGCTGTTTCTTCATGATGTTTTCTCCCCGCAGCTCTTACATATCTTCGCACGGGTATTCTGGCTGTTCTCTGTTTCCTCGTATGCAGTTTTCCTCGTTGCAGCATCTCTTTCCAGGCTGGCAAGACTTCTGCGGACTTCCTGATTCTCTTCATTTAAGAGGGAGATCTGCATGGCAAGCTCTGCATTTTTGCGGAAAAGATCGGACTGATGTTCGCTGATCCGGAAAAATCCCTCTACACCAATCCAGATCACCAGCATGATCAGGATGAAAAATTGCCAGCTGATAATTCTTTGCATACCGTAGGGATGGACCACAATCCCTGTCAACAGAAAGAACAATGACAGAAACACCCATGCCACACTGTACACTTCAACCATTTTTCTCCTGGCAAGTGCAAACAGGAGTCTGAAGAATATGTAAATGCCTGTTGCAATCAAAAATAATCTGAAGACCAAACCCATGATCATCTGTCTCCTTTCTCATCATCACGCCTGTTAAAAACCATTCCTGAGGGCATTGGTTCTCTCCTGTGCTGCATCAGGTGGCCAACACAGAATACATGAGCATCCATATTCTGCTCCAGCCAGCGAAGACGGAAAAATCCAATCACCCATCCGACGGTGGCTCCAATCACCAGCCCCGTTCCGTACCAGATCGGTGTCAGAAAGGTTGCAAAAATACTGCCAAGAAACGTTCCCAGACAAAACATGCCCGCACTCCAGAGGGCGCCTGTCAGATCATTGAAATAATATAGAAAAAGAAGCAGAGCATACATCAGGAACATAATATAATAACCCACACATAGAAGGGGATAGATCTGCATGGTTTCCCCTGCAAATCCCAGCGTGGGCAGAACAATCATGCAAAACAGGAATACAATCACCGTAATAATGAACTGGATGCGGGCAAGACTCATAATTTCCGTTGAGAGCTGTCGGAACACCCTGTGTTTCGCATTCTCTATATCGGTTCCTCTTCCTCCGATCACGGCCTCTGTATACGCGCGGTAACGGTCATGAAAGAACATTTCCACTCTTGAAATAAAGATCACCGTTGCAGAAATATTAGTAAACATGGCAAGACAGGTAGCCATATCATAGCTCATATGTGTGAAAAAGCTCTTTACAAGGATCAGATGATCCTCCGTAGTCCAGAACACGAAATTCTGAATAAAAAGGCCCAGCGTATACAGGAAATTGATAAGAATCAGCTGCCAGTACTCTCTGAAATATCGCAAAATGCTTTTATATACACCGCTGTTCTCCCGAAAATAGGACTGGATCAGGGCGATTTCAAGACTCGCAGTCAGCAGAAAACCTGCTGTCAGGGCAAATAGAATTGCATAGGGCAGATCCCAGCCGGCCAGACGGTTCCCAGCCCATGCAATTCCGAAAGCCGCTGCCATTCCAATCGCAAAAAACAGGGAAAGCTTAGCATAATCCTTGGTGATGGACAGATACAGCATAGAATAAAATACCAGCAGGAGAGCAATATATCCAAGATAAGATGTGCATACATAATAAAGTGCCACTTTACCGACAAAATACTCATGCAGACAAAAGGGAATGACCATTACCGACCCAAGGATCAGGTTCAGCAGCAGCCCTACATAGAAACAGGGCATGATATCCTGATAGCGTTCGTTATAAATTGTATCCGAAAGGTAACGCGAAAGTACCGCATTAAAGGGGGCGGCAGCCAGAAGCGAAAAAATGAATATATATAGAATCGTATCTGCAAACAATTCCCTCTGCGCATAACCTACCTTCGCATATCCCAGCGCCCACTGCATCAGAATGATGACACCAATGACCAGGAACATCGGTGCGACGGTGACAATGGAACTGTAGAAAACGCCGAATATATCTGCAAAGACAGATCGCTTCTCGAATATTCTGTTTAGTCTGATACCGATTCCAGCCATATCCTCTGTATTTCTCCATTTCTGACATAATTCTTTAAATCTGACCTATGCATGCATCCGGTCCGAACCCGACGTACAAATACTCCCGGAAGCCTGTGCTGCGGTTCATTCCGGCCAGGCAATCCCACGTTCCTCACAAAAATACCGGTAAATCTTCTCATAGCATTTCCGCATATCAGAGAGCTTATACCGGCTCATAAGCCTGTGATACCCGTTTTCTCCCATTTCCCGGCGTTTTTCCGGGTGCTCTGCGAGTTCGTCAATCGCATAGGCGATCTCATCCGTATGCATGATATGTGTCAGAATACCTGCCTCGCCAAAGGTATCAGCCTCACCATAAATCAGTCCCCTGCAATTTCCTACATCCGTTGCAATAACAGGCTTTTTTGCAGCAAAGCTCTCCAATATGGTCAGAGGCTGTCCCTCGCTGATACTGGTCAGAATCGTGAAATCCATCCTGCCCAGATATTTTGTCACATCCACTTTACCGGTAAATATAACCTCTGCATCCGGTTCCCCCTCCGTACTTCCTGTCGCCGTCACAGCCTTCAGTCCAAGATGCCTCGCCAGATCAAAGCATTCCCTTGCATAATCCGGTTCTTCCTCATAAGAGCCCATTATCCACAGCCTTAAATCCGACACTCTGTCTCTGGCAAAAGCAAATGCCTTGAGCAGCGTTTTGACATCCTTGATTTCCGTCACCCTGAGAACTGCCCCCACATTGATGTGTTTTTCATCCTCCGGGAGTTTTCCGGGGATTTCTGCAAACCGGGCCGGATCCACTCCATTTGGTGTTACAATCGTCTTCTCTTCCGGACACCCCAATTCAATCTGCAGGTCCCTTGCATGCGCAAACAGACTTGTGACAATTTCCGCCCTGTCATACGCAAGCCTGGACATTTTACGGAACTGATCGATCCAGATGTTTTTGTATAAGCCCTGTACCCACGTGGCGCGAATCAGTTCCTCCTCTCTCTCCCGGGTATAGATTCCATGCTCTGAAACCAGGAGACTGCTGTGCCAGACCTGCTGCGCCATGGCACCAAGTACGCCCGCATAACCGGTCGCAACACAGTGGTAAAGGTCTGCCTTTGGAACCCTGGATTTCAGTACAAGAAACAGCGGAAGATAAATTGAACGCAGCGTCCAGAGAAAATCAGAAAAAACAATCTGCGGATATTCTCTGTTATAATATTCCTGCGTAATTTTCAGGAAGTCCGGCCCCATGAGAATACTGTCCACTGATATGCTGTCTTTCTGAAAAAGGCTGAATATGTCATTCCAGCGCACGTCTTTATTCAGCACCAGAGAACGAAGCGCATCATACTCCCTCTCTGTCAGAAGCATATGCATTTTATTCTTTCTGTTTACTCCCCAGTCAGCATCCTGCAGGTAAATTTCATGTACCTCTGTCAGATTCTCCGGAAGTTCATAGGCAAACTTTCCGCTGATGCTGCGGTCTGTGCAGATTGCCAGAATAATAAATTCTATATCAGGGAAAGACCGGATCATACCGTGCACCCAGCTTGATACGCCGCCAACCACATAGGGATAGCAGCCTTCGCAGACCATACAGATTCTCATGCGGACTCCTTTACCGTGATGGCTGTATCAGCATCGTGGATCCCGATCAGATAAACGCCATCCTCTATCTTTACAGCGGTTCCATCAGTCACATGTACCACGGACTTTCCATGCATGCGGAGCAGGAACCAGGCAGACTTCCCAAAATTTTTCACCTTCAGACGGATAATATTCTCTCCATCCGAAAATGTTTCAAGTGTCCTGCCATCCTGATCCTGTATTTCATCCTGATAATCCAGAGCAAGGAATGTACGCAGCCGGCTGTCACTCTGAGATAATGTTGTAGAATCAAATGCCGAAAAATCCTTCCAATAGGTACTCAGATTACTGAAAAGCCGATCAGAAAGGTTCTCCCACCTGTCCTCCCGATCCTGCGGCCACAGTGTGGAGACAAGATTCATGCTGATGGAGGTATATCCAAATGCAGATTCAGCTCCCAGCAGATCCAGGTCATCCTGATAGGTATGTGTGGATGCATCTGAAAGAAGGGGCTGCACCGTTCTGTTTGTATCAAAATAAGAAAAAATCCTTCTACTACTCTGATAATCTGTTGCAACCGTTGTGATAGTCTCTCCCGTTTTGCCGCTTAGCAGCGCTTCAGCCTGCTTCAGATCGCCACCAGGAATGTATACAGCTCCAAAATCATATCCTTCTGCCTGATCCTGCAGCGTCTGCGCAACAAAAGTCTTCAGGTCAGACACAGAGACCTCTCCGCTGTTCTGGAAGGATATGCCCGCCTCACCATCCTGTTCACGCAGCTGTCGCAGATAAAAAGCCAGCGTATTCTTCCTGGAAAAGACCTGATCCGTATAACTGTATTGAGGCAAAACCATTGCTGTTATGCGGAATCCGGCCTTGCCCACAGCTGCCTCAATGGCAGGAAGCATAATATTCTTCTCAAGTTCTGTCTGTGAGAGCCCATATATCTTTTCCATCTCTGCTGCATTCTCATCCGCCAGCTCCGGAAAACCGGTCAGAACCAGATTCTGCGCATTAATAACCGGGTATAGCTCATAGTCCCGGGCATCCGAAACAAATCCATCCAGTATGCCGATACCACTCAGTCTGTCATCCAGATAGTCTCCATTCACCACAAAGAGCATCGCCCTCTCGAAGCTCTTCCTCCAGATCAGCGCCGGCATATCTTTTGCCGTCATCCTCTGATCTGTTCCTTTATCCACGTCTGCTGTCATATAGGTCCGGGTACCTGCATCCGGAACCAGCCATGGTACATCAAGATTCAGATCCTGTCTCTCCTGCTCTTCCTTCTGATCACTATCAGCCTCATATATACGTTCACCTCCAAGCAGAAGTCCCTCATAGAGATGAATGCCCTTTGCATGAACCAGATCCTGGCGGATGTAATAGATGCCGATCAGCTCCTGAAATATCTGACTCTTCTTCATTTCACTGACGGAAGGGAGTCTGCAGAATACCACATCCAGGCCTGCATCCAGCATCGACTGTACTTTCGAGACTGATGCCTGATCTGTCATATCCCGCCCATCCAGAAGAATCAGGTCCGGTCCCTGCTCCCCCTTCTCGGGCAGGCTGTACAGTCCGATATCGATATATGTTTTCAGCTTCCTTTTGGTATAAAATGCCCACTCTCTGCAGGTTTTGTATAGTTCTGTGTCTGTCGGACCGACATACACCGCATAGCTGTTATTACTGATATCGTCACCTGAAACCGCTTCATCCTTTCCAGCCGGATCGGAATCCCATACGTCGGTACTCTGAAGTAAGGATTTTGATCTGTTTGTATTTACATTATAAGGATTTTCCGTCTGCCTGATGATTTGCGGCCCCTGAAAAAGGAAGAAAATTGCCACAAACATCAGCATAATACTCAAAAACATTCTTTTTGTAAGCATTTTTCTTACTTTGATGCCTCACTGTACATCTACTGTCCCAATCTCATAATACGGGTCCTGTGCTGTTCCATCATTGATATTGCCAAGCTGTACAGGCAGCCCGTCTGCCCTCTGAATCCTCAGTACAACTGTATATGATCCTTTTTCCAGGTTCTTTACTGTCAACCCCATATTCAGCGACAGTGTCTGACCTGTATCGGTACCTCCATACAGTTCCCTGAAACGCGCAGCTGCCAGCGATTTCATACAGGTATCCCCGGAGGCACTGATCAGCGAAATTTCTGCTTTTGTATCCGTATAGATCGGTGCAAAGCCTTCATTACGGTATTTCATTTTCACTGTCAGATTGTTTCTCCACCAGTTATAGGAGATACCTGCCTCATACAATATATAACGATAACCGAGATGTCGTTTGATATATGTATCCCCGCTCATTCCCTGGAAAGCGCCCTTCTCCTGCATCATATCTGCCGACCACTTCTTCCATACTTCTGCATCGTAATCCACATTCAGATAACTGACATGCATCCGCCGGAAGCTGCGTAGGGCCTGCTCCATATCATTCCAGGCATTTACGTGAATCACTTCTCCCCCATTTGGCTGATAGCGGCAGAGCAGATTCTGAAAGTCCATTTCCGGGTCCCGCGGCCAGGGTGAGAGCAGATTGAAATCTGAGATTTTATATGATTTCATGTCCTGATCTGTCAGACTTTCATATTTTCCATCTGTATACGCAGCATATGTCCCGTAGTCGGTTCCGGAACCGGTCATACCGTCATTATACAAACCAAGTCCACAGCTTTCCGCATTGTCTGCTGTTACATTCGTATCAAATATCATACGCCATTGTACTGGCATGCGAACGGCAAGACGGATCTTTCCCTCTGTAACCTCCCGAAGCTTCGCATAGAGCTTCCGAAAGGAATGCATATCATAAAACCTGCTTCCGTTGAACTCCCCCCAGTTTCCAAGAAAAAATCCCTGGAGCACATAAATATCCTCTGCATGCCTTACCAGAACCGGTCCGAGCTGTTCCATATGCCGCAGAATCACATCGATAGACTCCGGCTCCGTCAACCCTGCCGCTCCATCCACATCATACAGGAACCGGAGTATGAGATGTTTGTCTGTCTGACCTGCCTCTGTAAGAAAGCCGTCCAGATCAGAGAGTGCAGAGGAATCTATATCACAATCGCGATAAGCCTTCAGATTCACCTCCACCAGCTCCAGAGAGACGTCCTGGTCCTCCCTTATATCCTTCAGAACCGTGGAAGGGTCTTCGCCCGCATTGTATCCATACAGATGGTATATACCACAATCCGGATTGGTAAGGGAAGCAGAGGTCTCTTCGGGCACCCGTGAGCTTACTTCAATATTCTTTCGCTGCATCATAAAAAACAAACCTGGCACCCCCAAAACAGCCATCAGTGCAAGCCCTGCCAGCCACTTTTTTCTTCTGGATTTCAAGGCATCTCTCCCTCTCTACAGGCTTTTCCCTTATCCCGCGGGGCTCCCTTTCAGGAACCCTCGCAGAAATCTTTCAAAATATCTGTCAGGATGCAAAGAATCCTAATTTGTCCGGGACCTGCGGATCCTGCGTGATTTTATAACAGATAAAATCCTCGTCCTCGTAATACACCTCCCAGGTGTCCGGATAATTCATCATAAATGTCTGCATCCACTTCATTGCCTTCGATTCCATAATAACCCTCGTATCCAGATCCGATGCAGCTTTCGAATTCCCCGCAGAATAATTCAGACTTTTTTCAGCCTCTGATGTCGAAATTGTCCGGTGCGTAATATCGCTGCACTGGCTGACCCCCTCTACATGCATGGATTTATACAGCCGATAATACTTACCTGTGATCCCCAGCCATTTTGGGCCCTTGAAAAAATGGGATTGTGCATACTTAAGGGGTTTTTTTTCAATATACAGATAGATATATTTTGACGGAATGGTGTACCCCACGTAAGAATCGCCCATCTGAACAAAAGTCAGGAGCTCCTCATGGTATCCATAGAGATTCACCTGATACAACTCATCGGTAGTGGAAACGATCGTATAGCTGTCGGCAGGCATCTCATGAATGATGCGATTGGTTGTATTGACAGCTCCCGGATATCTGGTCAGCTCATAATAAAGAAAGCCGTGATAACTATCGGTGACCCCAACGATGCCAGCAATTATAAAGCTTCCTGCTGTCAGCATAACCAGATCCAGCTTTCCCTCTCCCTGCACGCAGGGGACAAGACGCAGCAGAAGATCCGGTATGACAAATCCGCAGGCGATCAGCATGATTTTCAGCGTGGACAAAAGTCTCTGCCCGGCAATCAGCTGTGGTACTCCTGCCTGAGGTGCTGCATACATGCATATGAAGATTAAGGATGTAAAAGCAAGGGTAAAATATGGATCTGCCAGATGTCTTCTCTGCCTTGTCACCGGCAGCACCGCCAGAAAAACATGCAGCAGAACAGTCACTATCAATGTCGCAATCAGTGCCAGCTCCATCAGCATTCCCTGCTGCTCCGTATAAACAGTGGAAAACCCATACCCATTGCGGGCAAAAGTCTTATACACCAGAAGCCATAAGGTTTTTATGGACCTGGCAAACCGGATACCCATAGCAGAGAGAAATCTCCCTCCCTGCCTATCCGATGAAGATACTCCGGCTGTGCCTGAACCGGTCTGTATAGACAGATCTGCACTTGTGGAGGATCCCGCCTGATCCTCATTCTCTGCAGCTGACCCGTTCTGCTCCGCCATTCCTGTATCGATATCCTGCGCGGCATCCCCATTCTGCGTTGCATCCGTATCCGTTCCCCGCATCACGTCAAGGGCCCAGCCCAGCGAGCCCTGTAATGGTCTTCCTTCTGCGAATGCCCCTGCCATTGGCACAAGAGCAACAGTAACCGCCAGAACAACCGATGTGAGAATTGGAATGAAATATCTTTTTCTGAAGACCCTCCTCAGATAAGGCAGGACCACACCGAGACAGATAAAGCCCGCCATAATAGTCACGTAAAAATGGGTTGCAAAGGATGCGGCGACAGCCCAGGCAAACATACGAAGATCATCATTCTGAAAAAAATAAAATCTTACCGGAATTTTCGATTTACCCGAGAGCGCTCTATGACAGATTCTGCATCCTCCATCACTGTATCTGATAAAGCGGAGCAGAAAAAGGCCGCAGAGAAATTCCGTGTACAGCGCGAATTCCTCCGGAATTGTCCACTGCAATCTGGACATTGCGTAGACATCATCTATCGTACGATGGTCCAATATCAGAAAAAGAAGCAGAATCAGGTCCGGCATATACTTTTTCTGAAATACCTCACGTAAAAACAGCCATACGGATACACAGAGAACTGCGATATGGATACCGGCAGTAAAAAGCATGAGACTGTAGATACGCACCCCTGAGGCAAGGCTTACCAGGTAGATAAATGTATGCATACCTTCCGGGTAGATACCACTGGAAAAAATCCTTCCAGTCTGAAGCCCATAAATCCATGCATGGTGCACATACATATCGCCAGAGCCGTATGACACTGCATCAAAGGCTCCCCATCCAAAATAAATCATGGCATAGATCGTCAGAAGACAAAGCACACCATATTCCAGAAGATGTCCCTTGAAAAATTGACGACCAGCTTTGAAAAGTGCCTTTAAGCCTCTTACCGGCAGAAGCAGCAGACAAAGAAGGAAGCTTTTTCTTCCCATCGTTCCGTCAGCGATTTTTCTCAGCACATGAACGGCTTCCATGCATTGACGCTTTTCCAGCCTTATCAGCTGAATAAAAAATGCTCCAAAAAACAGAAGACGGATCACCCAGCCATGCAGGGCATGAGGAATCAGGCCAATACCCAGGACAACCAGATTTGTTAAAAGAATCATTCCAAGGGTGCAGAATGCGAAGCCATATGTCCTGGATTTGCCACGAAGATGTCTGTTAAATACAACCATCGGCCACAGAAACATGACGAAGCCATATGCAATTACTGTTCTTATGTATTCTATAGCCCAGTACACGTATATGGGATCTCCTCTCCTATCCTTCCTGCGGACTCTGAAATACCCTGATCTTTTCCAGTGTCTGATGATCAATTGGAACACCGGCTGTCTTAAGAAGGTTCAAAGTATTGAAAAAATTTTCCCTTTCTCCGGTCTGATAATAGAGTTGCAGAAGATTCGAGTAACTGGAGCCGGACTGAGGATACAGCTGCATTGAGCGCCCGGCCCACTTCCGACACAATTCCGTATTCTGTACTTCCAGCAGATGACCGCAAAGATGCTCAATCTCTTCCGGTTGAAGGTCCGTATGCTTTTCAAGAAGTTCCGCAGTTTTTTCCATCCTGCCCACACAGTCCTTTTGTTCCATCGGTGATAAAACATGCTGACTGAGGATACCATCCAGATCATGTATCAGTGCCCGCTCATTATGGATCAGCGCCGCTAAGTCAACCTGTTCCTTCCCGGAAAGAGCCTCTTCGTCCTGATCGATTAAATCTTCCAGTTTCTGCACAGCATTATGAAAATCACTCAAGGCACCTTGCAGAACAGATGCACCATAGTGTGCCACCTCACTGTCTTCACTGTCCAGTGTGTGCACAATTGTTGAAAGTGTATGGGACACATCCCTCTTGGCAACTTCCATCATCAATTCCCTTGTGCTTTTCTGATCTGTGATCGCGATTGCTTCTTCCAGCGGAACCAGATTGCTTTCTGCTTTTTCCTCCGCCTTTACATAGGTATCCACCCGTTTCTTGCTGAAGATCACATCCTCCAGATTAACCTGCCGGTGAAAAAATATCCGAAAGCAGATCCAGCCAACGAAAAAATAGAGAATACCGGCTACAGGACAGAGCACCATAACTGTAAATCGAAGGACGCATCCATTCTTTCGCTGCTTCTTACGAAAGACATTCCAAAACAGGTAAATACAAGAAAGCAGTAAATTGACCAGAAGAACAATCGACAGAATCATCCAGCCATTTTCTGGTATCATACTGATCTCCCCGCTCCAAAAGCTCCTGCTTTCTCCGAGATACCTCCGGCAATGGCTACTTTCCTTTGTATCTCCGGTGTGCTGTCCGGAAAATCAGTCACCGACATATGCAGCCCATGTTCCTGCATCCGCTGCAGAACAATCGCAGCACCTTTTTCATCGGTATTGGTCAGCAGCACATATAGAAAGCCGTCATCCAGAATACCCATATAATCTGTACTTCGAACACACACACTGGTCTTTTCTGCCAGTTCCTTCAGTCCTCCTGCGCCTATTCTGCCGCGAAGAATGGTTGCAGTGGTCAGTCTTTTCCGTCTGGCTTCTTCATGAGCGCGGACCAGCGTCTTAAAGGCATTCCGATTCAGAACCCGGGTATTTTCAATAAACCGGGATTTCTCCAGTGCCTCCAGATATCTGCTGGCGCGAAAGGCTGCATTCTGAATCAATGCACAGATAACAGCAAGTGTATCAGCTTCACTGAGTGTGACTCTCTCCCATGACAGGCTCCAGATCATAACCATTGTACTGATGTCATTCTGATCTTTACCGTCATTTCTGTAGATTGCACAGGCCATCATAGGAAGATTCTTATCCAGAGCCCTGTTGATAAAGACCCGGTGTTCCCTGACCGCCTGATAAAGCTCACCAAGCTTTTCATAACGAATTGAATTGCCAAGTGATCCTGCCCTCCTGGATGTTGCTGTAAACAGACGTGCGTATGGTCCGTCTGAGGATGTATAGATTGCAACGTCCTCTGTATGCATCATGTCCTTGAGCATCTCCGCCGCATAAAAAAGCACCTCATCCGCACTGTAACGGTCCAGATCCGTGACAATCTGATATATTTCTCCAACAGAATCATGCTGACTGATCACCTGGGTCTCAAGTGCATTCTTCACTCTGACATTGCTGTTGTTGATGCTTTTCATATCCTGAATCTGTCCAGCCATATATGAATGATCTTCCTTAGCCTCTTCCCGAAGCTTTTTGATCGAATCGCGCATATAGCCGACCACAAGCCCCACAATAAAAAGCTGTGCGATCCAGATGTAGGTGTTGTAATCCATTACTACATCAAAGCCTGAACGCCCGTACGTCTGCCGGAAAATATATCCCGCAGTTGCGAGCATTGCAGACACAATCGCCTGCTGCTGTCCATGAACAACTGCAAATAAAAGCACATACAGCAGATAAAAATCAATTTTTGAAAAATACTGGCTTCCCACAGCCCGGTTATTCAACATGAAAAAGGGTATAAACAAAACCAGATTTTCCAGAAATGGGATCATTGCTGCCAATACCCATCCGAATTTTTTCCTGAACTTCTGCCATCCTGAAAACGTTTCCTCTTTGTCCAGCAAGAAAACATCAGAATGAACCAGCATGTACCCACAGATCTCCTCAATCTCCTCATGCAGGTCGGCATACCTGTTCATGCCAAATTCTGTCCTGAATCTTATATTAGACAGGATTGTCCGGTTTCTGTCTTCCTCTTCGGTGTCAAACACACTGATCTGCAGTGTTTTACCGGTAACCTGATCAACGATCCCTCCATCCTGCTTCTTCACATACCGCTTTATGGATTTGTCTTCTGCAGCAGCCTGAAGTCTTTGAAAAAAAGAACGTGCAACCAGATCTGCCAGAGCCTGTTCAGTGGTCACCAGATCCGCTGCAACATTGTACAGCCCATATGTACAGGATTTCGCAAATGCCACCTGATAGATAAACTGGACAGCATCTTTTTCATGCAGCGGTGCAATCGCATTGTTCTTCGTATAGCCAACCCTATGGTCACGCAAAGCCTCCAGACACATCTTTGAAACAATCTCCCTTATGTCCTGGAGATTTTCAGGACAATGATATAAATTTCCCATTCTCAGTGTCACAATATCGACCATCCGGTTTTCACGGTAGCTTTTACAAAGTTTTTCTGCCTGAATGAGAGCCATACCCCGAAAACTCCTGTTATCCGGCTCTTCTTCTTCCGGAATTGTCCCTTTCCTGTAACCACTATACACATCCTGCGATGAAAGATAGATAAAACGTCCCTTTCGCAGGGTACAGAATGCCAGCAGAAGATTCAGAAGATCCGAAATATATAGTGCTGACATTTTTTCTTCCTGTCTGCCCCAGTCATAATTTGTATCAAAAGCTCCTGTGCATATCGTCACATCCGGATCAACGCTCTCAAACACCTCAGGGATGCATGAAGATTCATAGGGAAAGTCATATCTTTCAAAAACACTCTCGTATTTTTCGTCTTTATATCTGGAACCTGTAAGCAGGAAGACCCTGTCTCCTTCTTTTTTAAATCTGTAAATCAGACGATTGATCAGACTTCCTGCCCCTCCAATCAACAGTATCTTCACTGGATACATCCTCCAAAATGTACTGATATCTGTTCCCGAAATGTAGCTGCATCTTTGTAAACGGCAGATAGATCAGCATCATATTTCAGCGCCAGAGCCTCTGCCACATCCTGCAGTTGGTCTGGATATTTCATCATCATTTTCCAAAACTCCGCACCAGCATCATCCATTTCCAGTGGTGCTATGTAATCCGGACTGACCTGCCCTACCTGGATCAGAAAATATCTTCCAGCCAGATATCGAAGCAGGTACCGGTCTGTCCATTTTTTCTGTATCATAATCCTTATTCACTTCCTGAAACCTGCTTTCTGGGCGCATGTTCTTAGTTATCGTTCTTTGTAACCCGGCTCCAATGGAACTTCTTCCTTAAATACGCCCTTACTGTTTTTGAAAGCAGAATAAACTGCTCTGTTTTGTGTAAAAACATAAAATATATTAAATTGGAAACAATCATGCAGATGACCAGTCTGAAAATAATCAGAACAATAAGATTCTGTATCCATGAGGACATTATCCTGCAGCATATAATTCCAACTGATACTGAAAGCGCTGTGACTCCCAGATATCGTATCAGCATTTGAAAATATTGCAGCACAGGCTCTTTCAGATATCTTTTGTACAAAACCAATGGTTCAACCCACATGGAAACGGATACAATACTAATCGTCGTTCCAATAAATACTCCCGCAGTACCTATAATATTTGCAAGAATCACAGACGTAATCAGATTGATGATTGCTTCCACAACTGTCTTATACCTGTCATACCAGAACAAGCCAAGTGCATCCCGAAAGGTCAGTGTAGCCTGCCTGATACCGTTCAGAAAAAAATTCAGACACAGAATCCCGGTAATACCGTCAGCAAATACATATTTTGCTCCAAAACTCACACACACAAAAGGCCCCAGCAATTCATACAGGCAAAGTGCACAAACTCCGTAAAGCCAGTTGACGGCAAACAGGGACATCTTAAATACATAATTTACTTTTTCATTATTTTCAACTGAAGCCAGGTTTCCTATACTGCCTGTGATGCCCTTTATTGTGCTATCTGCAACCTGGCGGATAGATCCGATAATCAGATAATAGTTCGCATACTGACCAACTGAAAGCAAACCAGAAAAAAAGGTCAGGCATAGATTATCTGTATTGCCAATAATGACAAGCCCCACTTTATGGATCAGCATTGCTCTGGTATTCTTCAGTAAATTATGTTTTTCATCAGAAGATATGGCCCGATGCTTCCTGTTCCTGAGAAATGAATATTTTTTCCCTGCAAACCAATTAACAGCAGCATTTTTTGCCAGATTACAAGTGATCTGTACCAATAAAAACAAAATATAATTTCTCGTTCTGACAAGGAAAATGATCTGAAGCACGTCCTGAATGACAAGAAAACCCGAAGTGAAGTAATTGTTCAGATAATTCTCCTGTGTAGCCAGAAACATCATGCCACGATAGGCCAGCACATAGGTACTCACTGTATTAAACAGATACAGCACATAAATCAGCAGTAGATGATCCACATCAGGCATAGTTCTCATCAGAAGCCGCAGGAGAGGGTACATGGCTATACCAATGCCAAGTACAATACCTGAAATAGCAGGATATACTCTGCTGTATAATTGCATCAGGGCTTGCTGCTTTTCTGTGTCAGATTCCGCAACGGGCCTGTACAAAGCATAAACCAGCGCAGTATCAATACCCAGCTCCGAAAGTGTCAATGCACCGAGAATATTTGTAAAAAGGCCATTAATACCGACGTAATCCGCGCTCATCACGCGCGTAAGAACAACTCTGGTTAAGAAACCGGAGAAAATTGCAAGAACCTGCGCTGCCATCGCTACCGATGCATTTTTTAATGAATATTCTGCACGAGTTCTCCCACTGTTCATCGTATTCCAGTTTTTCTCCCTATATGTGCTAACCAGAAAAGTATATCGCTTAAAACATAATGATTCAAGTTAAATCAATTTTCATTCTTTTTATAATTGCATCAGACATAATCCTTTTATACCTCAAAACTTTGCGAAGAAAAATTATTTTTTGCAGCAAGAAAGCAGGGATTAAAATCCCTGCTTTCTTGCTACCAGATATTCATCTCCATTGCGATAATAAGGGCAGGAGGCATGTTCATCCTGCATCAGCCGTGCTGCATCATCCTCATCCATATTGATGTCGCAGATGTATTCCTCAAAGTCCTCATCATACTGCAGATAGGCACAGGTTTCACAGCTTCCCTTTATCGCAGCCATTTTTAACCTCCTGAAAAAAGCAAATAAAAAAGACCTGCAAACAACTTACAGATCTCTCGCGCTCCCCCTGGTGGACTCGAACCGCCGACATCATGATTAACAGTCATGCGCTCTACCGACTGAGCTAAGGAGGAATCTTTATGAAGGTACATACCTTCAAAACTGAACACACAAATTTTTCCGAAAAGTAATTTTTGCGATTT
>JBJEMO010000016.1:0-23163 GCA_051879715.1 Bilifractor sp. | reverse complement strand
CGGCTGTCGGCTCGTTGATGATACGCTTTACATCAAGGCCTGCGATCTTGCCCGCATCCTTGGTTGCCTGACGCTGTGCATCATTGAAATAAGCCGGGCAGGTAATAACAGCTTCCGTAACCTTCTCACCCAGGTATCCCTCTGCATCGCTTTTCAGCTTCTGCAGAATCATGGCTGAGATCTCCTGGGGTGTATAGCTCTTGCCGTCAATGGTGACCCTGTAATCGGTTCCCATATGACGCTTGATTGAAGAAATGGTGTGGTCAGCGTTTGTAACCGCCTGACGCTTTGCCGGCTCACCTACCAGACGCTCGCCATTCTTTGTAAATGCTACAACAGAGGGTGTTGTACGGCTGCCCTCTGAATTTGCGATAACGGTGGGTTTTCCACCTTCCATAACAGCTACACAGCTGTTTGTAGTACCCAGATCAATACCAATGATTTTTCCCATAATCTATTTCCTCCATTATGCTCTGACACAATCGGGCATCTTCATCCTCAAAGTTCCCTCATGAAATCTGCTATCCTGCATGGAATCTGTCTGTCAGTTTGCTACCTTTACCATACTGTGACGAACCACCACGTCCTTGTATTTATAACCCTTCTGGAGTTCCTGTGTAATAATATTATCTCCAACATCCGGATTATCCTCATGCATCACAGCATTGTGAAGATTCGGATCAAATTCCGCTCCCTCTGCCTCAATAGCTTCAACGCCCATATCCGAAAGGATTTTGGTCATCTGCTTGTAAATCTTGTTCATGCCCTGTACAAAGGGATCATCCTCCTTTGCACCGGCAAGTCCTCTTTCAAAATTGTCTACAACAGGAAGGATCTTCTCGATGACATCCCTCGCACCCATATCGAACATCTCGGATTTCTCTTTATCTGTCCGCTTGCGGAAATTGTCAAACTCAGCCATCTGACGCTGAAGCTTATCGGTAAGTTCCTCAATTTTTTCATCCTTCTTATCTTTTTTCACTTTTCTGGACTTACCGTTGGATTCAGTCTCCTTTGCAGCATCTTTGTTCTGCGAATTCTTTTCTTTCTGCTCTTTATTTTCCGAAGCTTCTGCTGCATCTGCATGCGCCGCATCCTGTACGGGCCTGTCCTCTGCCACTGTATCTTCTGTCGCTTTATCTTCTGTTGCTTTATCTTTATCAGTCATATGATCCTTATATTCCGCATCAGGTCTGACTGCCTTCTCTTCCTGTGCGTCTTTCCTTTCTTCTGCCACGTTTATCACGCCTTTCTGAATGATTCTTTTATATGCTGCGCTTTGTCGTATCCTATCGGAGATTTCTAAGATTCTTCATGCCTGTCCCCGCCATTCTCCATGGCATTTGCCCTGGAATCCTCCAGCTTCGCATCACCATTTCCGAACAGGGCATTCATCTGTACTTTCAGCTGTTTCAGGTTGTCGACCACCTTCTTGTAATCCATTCTTCTGGGGCCCACGATGGCGACCGTTCCCTTCATTCCATTTCCAAGATTGTAATTTGCCGTAACCACAGAGCAGTCCTTCATTCCCTGAATCGGCGATTCATTTCCAATATATGCCGTAATGCCATTGGATGACTCCTCCCCGGGAGCAGTTTCACGGATCATCTCCGCAAGTTCCTTCTTGTCACCGAACGCAGTCATCAATTCTTTTGCCTTCTTGGAATCCGACAACTCAGGATAATCAAAAATATTCGTTGCCCCACTGAGGTAAATCGGCATATCTTCTTCCCCTGGCTGTATAGCCTCTGCGACTGCATCGATGACGCTGCTGATTACCTCACTGTGAATACCGGCCTGCTGCTTCATCCGGGTGATCATATCCAGATTGATCTCGCCGATTGTCTTCCCATTGAGTTCATTATTCAGAAGAAGATTCAGCTTCAGTATCTCATTCTCATCGATGGACTCCTTCAGATCAATTACCTGATTCTTCACCAGATTGCCCTGTGCAACAACGACTGCCAGCAGCTGCTTCTCATTCACCTTGGACAGCTGAATAAATTTCAGACTGTTCTGGTGATAGGAAGGTCCTGCAATCATTGTCGCGTAATTGGTATTGTGTGCCAGCACATCTACAACCTGCTTCAGAACCTTTTCCATCCTGTCAGTCTTCTGAATCATCAATGTCTGTACATCCGTATCCTGATTCGTTTTCTGAATCAGTTCATTTACATACAGACGATAGCCCTTGTCAGAAGGAATCCGTCCTGATGAGGTATGCGGTTGAATGATATATCCCATCTCCTCCAGATCCGACATCTCATTACGGATGGTCGCGGAGCTCAGATTCAGTTCTGTATATTTGGAAATGGTTCGTGAACCAACCGGCTCTCCTGTTTCCAGATATGTCTGGATGATTGCCTTGAGTATTGTTTTTTTTCTGTCGTCCAGATCTTCTCCCATTACCCTTGCCCCTTTCTTCCGGTATCCCGAAAAGCTTATGCCCGGAATCCCGGTCTTTCCTGTTAGCACTCTAATAGTCAGAGTGCTAACACCTATGTCATAAGATAGCACGCCATATTTTCTTTGTCAACTCTTATGCGCTATTTTGTCTGTGTTTCCACAAACAGCTGATTACAGTTCAACGGTCAGCCAGGGAGGGAACTTCTCCTACAGTACTTTGGAGTGTGTACTACAAATGGAGACAGACAAATATGAAGTATCCTGCATGGCCGACCCCTATACAGCAACAAAGCAGGCTGTAACAGTTTCCTGTCCTCTCAGCCTGCTGCCATCTGCACTATCTGACCAAAAGACAGATGCCCTGTTATACGTCAATCTGTCCTTTGTAAAAATTTACATACTTATTTTCTGTCACTGAGGTATCCTGCTTCATTGTAAATCAGAGCCATGAACTCAAGATCCTCATCCGAATTATTCTCCATGCTGTGATACTGTCCTACCTGGATCACGCATACATCTCCTGCCGAAACATGATAAACCGTGTGGTCATTATCGGTAAATATTCCCTTTCCCTTCAGTATGTAATACGGCTCCGTATCATGTACATGCTGATGCCAGCCTACGCTTGCCCCCGGAGGCAGTGTGACCTTGGCATACATACGTCCATGTCCCATCAGCTCTTCCTCAGAAACAACATGGGAAACCTTGGCACGTCCCTTTCCCCCTGCAAGTCCATCTACATACGTAACATATTCCTTTCTAACCATACATTCCTCCTTTTACGATTGCGTTACAGGCCCGGACAATTCAGACCTGGATTGTCAGCAGCCTTCCGGTTGCAGTATATTTTTCAAATGTCACTCCAGCCGCCCTGAACATCATCTTGGACGCTATGACGGATGGCGTCTTATCGTATTTGTCATCATCGTATATCACCGTACGGATTCCTGCCTGTATAATCGCCTTCGCGCATTCATTGCACGGAAAAAGAGACACATAGAGCTTTGCACCTTCCAGACTTCCGCCGCGGTAATTCAGAATCGCATTTAATTCGCTGTGCGTCACATAAACATATTTGGTTTTCAACGGATCGTCATTTGTTCTTGACCAGGGGAATACATCATCAGAGCACCCCCTCGGAAATCCGTTATATCCGATAGAAAGTATCTTGTTGTCCTGGCTTACAATACAGCAGCCCACCTGGGAATTGGGATCCTTGGACCGCATGCCTGCCAGCTTCGCTACAGCCATAAAATACTCATCCCAGGATATATAATCTTCGCGTTTATCCGACTTCATCTTTTCTCTTCTTCTGCATGTAGATTCCGTAATCAGCCCTGCACATCAATCAGATCATATGTCAGGATCAGGAAATCTGTTACTTCGTTCCAAAGATACGGTCTCCGGCATCACCCAGACCGGGAACAATATAGCCTTTTTCATTCAAATGATCATCCAGTGCACCGACGACTATGGAAACGTCCGGGTGTTCCTTCTGCAGGCGCTCCAATCCCTGGGGTGCAGCAATAATGCACAGAAAATGAATATTCTGACAGCCATGCCGCTTCAGCTGTCTGATTGCATCACATGCAGAACCTCCCGTTGCCAGCATAGGGTCAACGACAAAAACCTCACGCTCCTCTATATCAGACGGAAGCTTGCAATAATATTCAACCGGCTGAAGCGTCTCCGGATCTCTGTACATGCCAATATGACCGACCTTGGCAGCAGGAATCAATGTCTGTATTCCGGATACCATACCGAGTCCTGCACGGAGAATCGGGACAATTGCCAGCTTCTTTCCTGCCAGTCTCTGAACCGTAGTTTTTGCTATCGGTGTCTGAATCTCAACGTCCTCGAGCGCAACATTGCGTGTGGATTCGTAGCATTCCAGCATGGCAATTTCAGAGATAATCTCACGGAATTCCTTTGTTCCCGTACTCTCCTCACGAATGATACCTATTTTGTGCTTGATCAGCGGATGATCCATAATAATAACCTTACCCATATCATACCTCTCACTTTTCAGAAAATAATTGACCACTTACTGTTTCTTGTGCAACCCCGCATAGCAAAAGTGCATTCCTCACGTTCCTGGAATGTATCTGTCACGCTTCTTCTTCAATCTTCCGTATTCTCCGGATGTGCCGCTCCCCCTCTGAAAAAGGCGTCATCAGAAATGCATCCACAATCCCCTCAGCAACACCGGGCCCGGTGACTCTTCCGCCCATGGCAAGGACATTGGCATCATTATGTTCTCTGGTAAGTCTTGCCATATACTCATTCGTACAGAGGGCGCACCGGATACCTTTCATCTTGTTTGCCGTGATAGACACACCGATACCTGTACCACAGATCAGGATTCCTTTATCACAGGTTCCATCCTGTATTGCATGCCCCACCTTGTGCGCATAATCCGGATAATCCACAGATTCTTCACTAAAGCATCCAAAATCCTGATATGCAATGTGCTGTGCATCCAGATGTTTCTTTACTACCTGCATCAGAGAATAACCGCCATGATCGCATCCAAGCGCTATCATCATTTCCCTCCTTGTTAAATCAAGTCTGCCTGTCGAAAATTTCTCTTACAGATTCAGATTTCTTTATTATTATACTCTTAACGATTCAGATTTCTTTGTTATTTTATTATTAAGGAACTACCTGTCTGATTCAGGGGGGTCACCTGTCTGATTCAGGAAATACCTGTCTTAAGAAACTACGTATGGCTTCATATGTAAAAGCACAATAATCACATTCAGAAAAACCTGCACGAAATTATGCGCTGATCACCTCATGACCAGCTGCCTTGATCAGACGGTTCATAATCGCCTGCCCCATTCGGGGTGTCTCAAAGGACTCCGTATAAATGTAATCCACTCCGTCCTCATCAAAATCCCGAAGAATCTCATAGAGATGATGTGCAATCGTTCTGTCATCTGCACGGCTTCCGATACATCGGATGTCCCCCTGGGTATATTGCGGCCGGCTCTCTTCGGTACAGATGATACCTACCCGGAAGCCCTCCTTTATCTTCTGCCCGGTAAGCAGCCGGATCTTCTCAAAAACAGCATCCGGCCGGCCCTCTACGATCGCGAGGTCTGCCTTCGGAGCGTAATGCTTATATCGCATCCCTGGTGCCTTCGGCCGCACATGTACATTTTCAGACATAATGCCGGGGTCTATAGCCACTTCCCCGATAACCTCCTCCAGCATCTTCTGATTCAGGAACCCTGGTCTTAAGATCACCGGGCGCTCTTCGCTGAAATCAACAATCGTAGATTCCAAACCGATATGTACCTGGCCGCCATCTATAATCATGTCGATCCTGTCACCGAGATCCTCCTCCACATGCTTTGCCAGTGTCGGGCTGGGCCGTCCTGAGGTATTGGCACTTGGAGCTGCCACATATCCTCCGCCCTGCCGGATCATCTCTCTGGCTATTGCATTGTCCGGAAACCGGACCGCCACCGTATCCAGACCACCGGTTGTCTCATAGGGAACCATATCTGTTTTCCGGAAAATCATCGTCAGCGGCCCCGGCCAATATCTGTCCGCAAGGCGCCTGGCACCATCAGGAAAATCCTGAATCAGAGGAAACAGATGGTCCAGATCAGCAATATGAACAATCAGAGGATTATCCGAAGGTCTTCCCTTTGCTGCATAAATTCTTTTTGACGCCTCCGGGTCCAGTGCGTTCCCGCCAAGCCCATAGACCGTCTCTGTCGGGAATGCCACCAGACCGCCACTCTTCAATATCCGCCCTGCCTCACGAAGCGCTTCCATATCCAGATGCTCTTCTGTCATCTGCACAATCTTTGCCTTCTTATTCTGCATGAAACGACTCACTTCCATCCCTCATAATCGTCTTCTTCAGCAGAAACACCGCAGCCATCTCCTGTTCCGGCATTCTCATTAACGATATCCTGAATTGCCTTATAGGAATTCATAAACTGCTTCTGCACACGGTTGAAAATCTCAACCACCTGTGAGAGTTCCTCCTGCACAGCGTTATATTGCTGTTTTCCTTCACGGTTCATATCATCAATCTTCTTCTGAACGCCTGCTAAGGTTTTCTGTGCATCCTCCTGGGCCTGATCTCTGATCTTCCTCGCGTCCGCCTCCGCCTGCGCAAGCTGCCTCTGCTTTTCAGCCTCAGTCTCCCGATCGATCTGCTTTGCACGTATCTTTGCCTCATAAATCAGGCTGCCAATCGTATCATAATTATCGACATAGGACTGGTATTTCTCGCGTATCGTCTTCTCCATCCTGAGAATTTCCTGGTCCTTTGCATCCAGGTCCTCCTGCAGCTCTTTTATCTTTTCATCCTTTTCCCGGATGATGGCGTCCTTTTCGCCAAGAGCCTTTCTGACATCAGAAAGCTCCTTGCCGATCTTGGTCTTCTCCTCAAACGCATTGTCCTTGATCCGCTGAAGTTCAGCCTGCACATCATCTTTATCATATCCGCCAAATGCAGTGGTTTTAAACAATTCTTCGTTTTCGGCCATCTCGTGATTACCCCTTTCGTTATAAAGACTCCCTGTTCCCGGATGCACCCGGAAATGCATAAACAAAGTCCCCTCCCTCTGCTGCATAAAGTATAGCACAGCAGACGGGGATTGCAATTTTTAATAGTGCGACTACTGATTCAGATAACGATCAATGACTGCCCATACATCTGACCGCTCATATCCTAATCTCCAGGCTGCCACTCCGGCAAGCTTCTCCTGTGAGATCAGCTTCATCTTTTCTTCAATGGATTTTTCATCCTCCAGCCAGATACTGTAGGTTTCATCACCATCTGTCACGCTTCCGGTATACTGTCCTGCTTTGGAATCCCAGCTTGTCTGGATTCCAAGGGATTTCACCCACTCATCTGCCTCATCCATGCCAAAGGCCTCACTGGAAGGCTTCTCACCTGAAACCGTCGTCCATCCTCTGGTGTAAAATGGAATTGCATCAATAACCTGAGATGCGGAAACTTCCGCCAGAGTATCCTCAATTCCCTGCTTCACAAAAGGAAGCGAGGCTACCGATCCGGCCTCATCCGAACCCGCATAATGCTCATCGTACCCCATGATGATGAGATAATCCACGGTCTTGGCCTGCTCCGCCCGGTTCAGATAACTGGTGTACGCCGGCACATAATTATCCACAGATACTATCAGATTTTTATCATGCGCCGCCACAGACAATTCTCTCAAAAACTGCAGATATTGTGGAACATTTTCCTCTGTGACGGTCTCAATATCCACATTGATCCCATCCATTCCGGTATCCTCTGCTGCCTGGATCAGTGACTCAATAGCCTTGGTACGACTGTCATGATTCATCAGAATATCTCCGATATTCACATCTCTTCCGCTGAGATCCTGCAGACATCCCCAGACCTTCAGACCAGCCTGATGTGCCATATTGACATAATCCGCACTGGCATAAGAGACCAGCGTCCCGTCATCTCCGGAAAAAGCAAACCAGGTAGGTGCAATCGTATTCAGGCCCTCTGCGTCCTTCGTCAGCTCGGCAAAGGATCCGGTTCCATCATCCTGCGCACTGCAGTACTGCCATGCCAGGCTCACCTTGTAATCTGCAAACTGGTGATCAAACACAAAGCTGGAATCTGTTGTATGACTGATGGTACCATCCTTTGCAGTTTTCAGCCTGGATTTCAGAATATACCCGATAAATCCATCAGACGTAGAAACCTGGCACCACTCATCCGCATTACCGGTAAGCACGACTGTATCCCCTGCCTTTACGCTGCAGAGAACATCACTTTTCGGACCACCACGATAACGGATCACGTCATCCTGTGTCACGGTCTCCGCTGTAAGATTTGTCCACTTTGTCCTTGCTACAACACGCCATGGATTCTCATAAGTCGCCATGTCTATATCGGAATTTTCCATGATACATTCGGCAGAAATATAAACCTGATCTCCATCAATTAAAACCGCGCCGCTTCCGTCATCCGGTTTCCATTTCTTCGTTCCATACGGCAGCGTGAGCAGAAGTTCCTGCGTGTCACTCTCCCAGAAAAATCCCGGATTCAGGTCCTTCTCCACAGTATCATAATCCAGATAAATCTTATCGTTTTTCACCAGCCCCCTGACGTCCAGTACACTGTCGTTGACCACCAGTGCCGCCTGGTTTTCAGACGTAAGACCATAATAGGTATTCAGATCCATCTGATCATATGTAAAGGAATGGCGGTTGTAAATAAAAGCCGCTGCAGCAATGATCAGCACAATGATGACAGCAAATATTACCTTCGGAACAACAGACCGTTTCTGTCTCCTGTTTTTCCTTGAATCAGACATAAATGAAAGCTCCTGCTTTTGTTAATAATCACGCACATTTTAACATGTTAAGGGAACCATGGCAAGGAAGCGGATATGTATCACTACCACTGTAACAAGCAAATCCCTCCCGGGGTGTACAGATATTGGTCGGTTATCTGTCTGTGCCATAGCACTCCGGGAGGGATCGGATCATACACAGAAACTTTCCCACTCTTAAAATGGAAAGTTTCTTCTTTTCCTGATCTATCATTCAGTTTTGTGTTGCTGATCAGATATTCAGTTTTTCCTGATCTGATTCTCCTCTGTGACAATCAGATCATAGTATAGTCTTTTTTCTCCTGTTACCGGATCTATCTCGAAATCCGGCATATAGCATGCTCCTTCATATACAGCATTTTGTCTGGCATACTCAATAGAAATCGGATTGCTTGGACAACGGTTGAGATATAACGTCCAGCCTCTTGTCTGCCATTGAAAAAGCTCAGCTGCGCCTGACATATCCATGGATTTTTCATAATCCATTTCGTTTTCCTCTCCTTCTTCAATTTTTGCAATCTTTGTCGAAATATTATTTCAATTATTACAAGTTGCGATTGTATACTGTAGTATACAGTAGCAGGTTCATCCACATGTATGCCGGCCAGAGACAAGAATCATGGATGTATCAGAATCTGCCGTAACCCTGACTTATCCGGTATAAAATATGCCGATCATCAGTGTGACTTGTAGGCCTGATGCATTTCCGACATACCGCCGCTGCCACAATGCGGGACCAGAGGCAGTCATTTCCAAGACGGGAAAACGGGATCCTGGATTGAAATGCAATCATCACATTATGAAACTGCTGAAAAAAGGGGATTCTTCCAGGTAAAACACCGGAACTCTGCAGATGCGCAGAAGTGGAAGAAAAAACAGATCATATAAAACAAATTTCATCTGAAAATAGTTTAAATCTGGTACATTGGTATCCTCTCCTTTCTGTTTTGTCTCCAAAAATTTTATACAAAATTATTCTATGTTATATCAATATAGATTTCAAGTGAAATTTATATTTTTAGTACTGAAATTCGTTATTATTTTTTAATGAAGGAGATAAATCAACCAGAAACGCTTTACAATTTTACAGGGGTGGTATATTCTGTGGCAGAGAGGAAGTGATGAGATGAAAATAGAGAAAATAAACGAGAATAAAATACGCTGCACTCTGACGAGTGAAGACCTTTCCAGCCGCAATATCCGGCTCAGCGAACTCGCCTATGGTTCCGAAAAATCCAGGAAACTTTTTCAGGATATGATGAAGGAAGCGCATTATGAAGTTGGATTTGATTCCGGTAATTCCCCTCTTATGATTGAAGCAATCCCGACATCTTCCGACAGTCTGACGTTGATCATCACAAAAGTTGACGACCCGGAAGAACTGGATACAAGATTTTCCAAATTCAGTCAGCCCGCAAATGATGCGGACGATGGTCTGCTCTCTGATCCGGATGAAGGCACCGATACCATTGCTGCTCTTTTCGATAAACTGATAGAAGCAAGGCGGAAAGCAGCTGACGATGCACACCAGTCGCGGAAATCCGGGGAGGATGCCCGGACCCGTGAAGCTGATTCCACGACGGATAAGCCCCCCAAAGGAAGCAGGAATCCTGCCGCATCTACCCGCTCACCCAAAAATACAGCTGCAGGGAATCTGCTCCAGGAATTCCAATTTGGCAATCTGGACGAGGTGATCGCAGCAGCCAGATCTGTTCATGATTTCTATCAGGGTGTAAATGCTCTGTACAAGACAGACACGGGACGATATCTCTACCATCTGGTAATCCACCAGTCCGGAATGTCTACCGTCGATTTTTACCGCACCTGTAATGTTCTCAGTGAATATGGAAAAGGCAGTATGATTGATGCTGCGGGAGAGTCCTTCCTGCGGGAACATGGCACCGCAATTGTCTCTTCAAATGCACTGTATAAGCTCTCACAGTTATGACGCGTTAAATGGCAAAAAAACAAAAGGCTTCTGATTCCATGCGGACCATCCCCATCTTGAATCAGAAGCCTTTATTATGTGTTCAATTTCCACAATATTGATTACTTGTCCTGTGTCAGATAATTCCGAATACTCTTGATCGCTTCCTGCTCATCTGCACCGTCCGCCGTTACGATCACCGATTCACCATTATCCAGTCCCAGGGTCATCATACCCATGATGCTCTTCGCATTTACCTTCTTTGTGCCGCTCTCAAGATAGATGCTACTCTCATACTGACTCGCAACCTGAACCAGCATTGCAATCGGCCTAGTCTCAAGTCCGCTGGAAATCTGTATTGTAACATGATCTTTAACCATCCTGAAAATTGCCTCCTTGTTTCTCTCTCAGGGCTTCGGCAATAATGCTGATCTTTCTCAATCTGTGATTGACTCCGGATTTCCCAACCGGATCACTCAGATGCTTCCCGAGCTCAGATAAAGTCGCTGTCGGATATTGTAACCTAACACGGGCTATTTCGTCAAGTGTCTCCGGCAAATTGTCCAGTCCTACTCTCTCCTGAACCAGACGTATATCTGCGATCTGCTTTGCCGCCGCCCTGGCTGTCTTACTGATATTTGCCGTCTCGCAATTGACCTGTCGATTGACATCTCCACGCACACTGCGGACAATGCGGACGTTTTCGAACTCCAGCATGGAAGATCCTGCTCCCATCATGCCAAGAAGATCTGAAATCTGCTGGCTGTCCTTGACATAAACGATCTGATATTTTTTTCTCTGAACCGTACGTGCATCTGTATCCAGGCTTCTGAGTATATCCCGCACACCCAGTGCCTGTTCTTCCGTGTCACATACGATCTCAAAATGATAGGAGGTGTTCGGATCACTGACCGAACCGCCTGCCAGAAAAGCCCCCCGTATAAAAGCACGCCTGCAGCAGGTATTCCGCAGAATCAGCTGCTGGTGAATCGGTACATTCTCTGCCATATTGCCACGATCATCCAGAAAACGGACTGCCTGCAGAATGCGCATCGCCGTATTACTGTCATCCACGCAGATCCGATACAGATCTGTTTTCTGCCTTCTCTTATCCTCCGTATGTACAAGCTCCGGCAGAATATGAAGCACCTTTTTCAGAAGCTGCAGATATTTATCTGCTACATCAGGATGCTCCGTCCGAAAAATAATTCTGTAATGATTTTTCTCATCTGTCTGCACCGTAGCACAAAACATCAGCAGCGCCGCAAGCTCGGCGATCTGACAGTGCCTTGCAGGTCCGATCTGCCGGACAAGTTCTTTTTTTACATCTCCGGAAAAAGACATAGGAACTCATTTCTTTCTAAGGGAATCTTTTTCAATATCTCTGTGCTCAATCCGCAGGCCGTATTCTCCCGAGTTTCCAAGCCGGCTGTACAGTTCTTCCGCGAGGGTTACAGAGCGGTGTTTTCCTCCTGTACAACCGATAGAAATCACAAGCTGGGTCTTGCCCTCCTCTATATAATTCGGAATCAGAAAGCGGATCATATCCACCAGCTTTATGATAAACTGTCTGGAAACATCATACTTCATGACAAAATCATGCACTGCCTGATCCTTTCCTGTCAGATGTTTCAACTCCGGTACATAGTACGGATTCGGAAGAAAACGGACATCAAAGACCAGATCCGAGTCGGCAGGGATCCCGTATTTAAATCCGAAGGAAAGAACAGTCACCATCAGACTCTTGAAATCCTCGTCCTCGACAAATATTTTCTCAAGCTCGCTCTTCAGCTCCCTGGTCAGCAGCTGACTTGTATCAATAATATAGTCCGCCTCTTTCTTTAGTCTGGCAAGCTGCTTTCTTTCCTGTGCAATACCGTTTTCCACCCTGCCGCCCTGCGCAAGCGGATGGCTCCTTCTTGTCTCCTTATAACGTTTAATCAATGTGCTGTCATCCGCATCCAGAAACAGAATTCTGTATTGGAACCCCTTATCTCTGAGATTCTGCAGTACGCGATAAATCTCCTCCAGGTTTCCGCTCCGGATGTCTACGCCCATCGCAACCTTATGGATTTTTCCCTCTTCACCGTCAACGGTCAGCTCTATCATTTTGCCGATCAGAAATACCGGCAGATTATCGACGCAGAAAAATCCCATATCCTCCAGCATTTTCAGGGCAGTTGATTTGCCGGCGCCCGACATGCCGGATACAAAAACAAGCTGAAGTTCTTCCATTTCCTGATCCTTCCTGATCTGGCACGTGCAGATCGATCATGATGCTCTGTATTCTTCTGTCCTTATTGTGATATTGGGGCAATAGTAAATGGGTAAATACATGAGAAATTGTCTTGAAATCCGAATAGTTACGACAAAAAACTGGCTTTTCACACAGTTTTCTCTTCATTAAAACCCAGAAACCTTACCTCAGGCTCCAGATGAACCTGGAACTTATCCCAGACCCTCTGTTGCACCAGCCTGATCAATTCTGCCACATCTCTGGCAGATGCATGGTCCCGGTTGATCACAAAGCCACAGTGCTTCTCAGAAATCTGCGCTCCTCCTACGCGGAACCCGCAGAGTCCGCTGTCCATAATCAGCTTCCCTGCATAATATCCCTTCGGACGCTTGAAGGTACTTCCTGCACTTGGATATTCCAAAGGCTGTTTTCTGATTCGGGCTTCTTTCAGTTCCTGCATCCTCTCGCTGATGCGGTCTTTGTCTCCATGCTCCAGTGCAATCTCCGCTTCCAGTACGATCCATTTATGCGCCATGATCCTGCTCTGTCTGTATCCATATTCCAGCTCACTGCAGGGAACTGTCCGCAAAGACAGATTTTCATCCAGAACCGTGACTGACCGCAGAATATCCTTCATCTCACCACCGTAGGCACCTGCATTCATGGTGCAGGCACCACCGAGTGTACCGGGAATCCCGGAAGCAAATTCCATACCTGTCAGCGCATGATTTCTGGCTTCTGCCGCGAGCCTGGAAAGCAGAACACCCGCCTCTGCCTGAATCAGATTTCCCTCTGCGCGTACACTCTGCAGATTGGGGCCAATCTGCACAATAACCCCCCGGTAGCCCGTATCATTTACGAGCACATTGCTTCCATTTCCAATGACAAAAAACGGAATCCCATGATCACGGCAGCAGGAGAGTACCCGCCTGACTTCATCTGCAGATGAAGGACATACCAGAAGGTCGGCAGGGCCTCCGATCCGAAATGTCGTATGTCTGCTCATAGGCTCCTGTGGGAATACCCCCCTGGGTCCCGTAATATCCTGCATTTCAAGAATGACTTCCTGATTCATTCAATTTAACTCCTATATCGTAACAGCCCGGCATGCATCCATGGATGAAGGAACCGGATTCTGAGCTTCAACAAATCATCTGCCGATATCGCTCTTACTGGCCCGGTCCAAAATTCGTATTATCCGGCACACCATCTCCGTCTTCATCTGTAAAACCTGTGCCCGATGTATCCGTACCGGATGTATTCCAGTCTGTATTATCTGTATTGGCTGTATTATCTGTATTATCTGTATTGGCTATGCCAGTATTTGTGTTGTCTGTGCCTGCGTTTGTCGTGTCTGTACCGGTATTCGTATCTGTCGTAGTACCGGAATTTCCGGATGAAGTTACGCTTCCCCCAAGCTCCTGAATTGCATATTTTGCATATTCAGCACGCCTTGTGTCAGGATTTGCATCAATAATCGCCTGATATTCCTGGATTGCCTTATCCGTGTCTCCATTATTGGCATAGGCCTGGGCAAGCAGGTTCATTACCTCATAATGATCAACGCCATCAGAAGAATCTGTCAGCGCCATTGCCTTTTCGAAATAGGAAACAGCCTCCGCCCAGTTTTTCTGGTAAAATGCATTTTCTCCCTTTGTAACATAAGAACTGTATGCCTGCGTCTGCAGATCCGATTTTATGGAATCATAAATCTCGCCCGCTTCCGTTGACAGCAGTGAATTATCTACCTTTGCAAAGGCATCTCCCGCTGTTTCATAATTTCCCTTCTGATAATCCACATACGCCTGCAGCAGATAATCATAGGACTTCTCTGTCGCCTGCAGGTCTGAGACCTGACTCTGCGCCGTGCTCACCGAGCTTGTAGAGTCATCCACCTGCTGCTGCAGAGAATCAATCTTGCCCTGCTGCGTGGCGATGGTTGTTGTGTATTCCGTTATTTTGGCGTTTGCAGATGTATTATAGCTTTTCCGCAAGGCAGGTCCTACCACAAAAACAGCACCCGCTATGCCGATCAGTATGCCGAACAGTACATTCACCAGCGTCAGATATGCCGGCCGTTCCCGGAAAGCGTTCTGACGAACAGCGGAACTCTCCAGCGGCTCATCTTCCGCTTCCTGTTTTCTTTTCCTGTCCCTTCTCTTATCTCTCGTACGTATATCAAGTGTCGTGATTGTTCCTGCAGCTTCATCGATCTCCTTGAGATATCGAAGTGCAACGGGATTTATCCTGTCAATCCGGATCACTTTCTTCAGCATTCTTCTTGCATGAGAATACTTTCCATCTTTGATCTCAATCAGCGCAAGCAGCAGATAAGCTTTGACAAGCTTCGGATTGCTGCTGACAATCTTTCGCAGCTCTATTGCAGCAATATCATCATTGCCCTCTCTGCAGGCATCCAGAGCAGCATTATACTGCTTTATCGTCAGATTCAGCTGCTCCAGATGCTTTGGGTCCGAGCGAAGATTCTGAATATAATAAGCAGCGTTATTGTTCACGGTCTGCAGATTGGAACTGATAACCCATTCACTGAGGGCAGAAACTGCCTCACCCAGCTCATAGTAGACCAGTCCAAGAAGATTTCTGGCCTCTATATTGTTCTTATTAAACTGAAGACTGATGCGAAGCTTGTCTGTCGCTCCGGTCAGATCACGGATCTGCGCCATATCCAGTCCCTGGTTATAATAGATTCTGGAGAGCTGCTCCGCTTTTGCACGGCCAAAAACCATTTATGACTCCTTCTTTGTTTTCTCAGAATTTTTCTGATTCAATTCCATCTCTCTGAAAAGATCGACAAGATCCGTCAGATCCTGGTTCTTGATAGCGTCCTCTACGTTTTCTACATCAAGACTTGGCTTGAACTTCTTCAGCTCCTCCTCATAATTCAGCATAGGACCTGCTCCTTTCTATACAATTTCCTGCTTGTCGAAGCCGTGAGAATTTTAAGACAATTTCATAGACATACATCTTTTGCCCCTGCCATCATATGCATGATATCCACATCAGAATCAAACCTGTACCTGCCCTGTCAGTTCCTGTGGGCTGCATGCAGATAGGCCTTCAATTCCCCGGCCAGATACAGAGATCCAACGCAGAACAGCATTCCATCCTCCTTCAGTGAGAGCGCAAGATCAAAGGCTCTCTCGGGAGACGGATCCGAAAATACCGTCTGAACGCCCGCCTTAAGAAAAAGATCCGCCAGCTCATCCTCTGAAATCCCGCGATATCCTGAGATGCGTGTTGTAACAACGCAATCCGGATGAATCCCTTCTGCGAGTTCCCGGACCATTTCCTGATATCTTTTATCCTTCACGCAGGAAAACAGCAGTGTGATCGTGTGGTCCCTGTGGAAATGGCGCACAGTCTTCACAAATTCAGCAATACCGTCTGCATTGTGGGCGCCATCAATAATCACATCCGGAAGGACCGTCTCCATCCTGCAGGGCCATTTCATACTGTGCAGCCCCTGTCTCAGTTTCTCTTCAGGAATGCGGTGCTCATCCTCCAGAAGCTTCATGGCAAAGAAAGCAAGGGATGCATTCATCATCTGATACTCTGCAATCTGTGGAATATCCAGACGCACGCCTTCCTGCCCCTCCGGCGTGAAATCGAAGGAAATCCCGCTCTTTGTCGTGCTTACCATATGGTACATGGAGGGTATAAGCTCATAGCATACCGTTCCCACTTCCCCTGCTCTTTTCCGGATCACTGCCGCTGCCTCAGAATCATGTCCGTCAAAAATAACCGGAACCCCCTTTTTGATGATACCTGCCTTTTCGCCGGCAATTTTCGGGATCGTATCTCCCAGGTACTCCGTATGGTCCAGGCTGATCGATGTGATGATGGAAGCCAGTGGTGTTGATATGACATTTGTCGCATCCAGTCTGCCGCCCATTCCGACCTCCAGAATGGTATAATCAACCTTTGCGTTTTGAAAAATCAGCAATCCCATCAGAAACAGCGTCTCGAAATAAGTGGGATGTGTATCGCCCTCTGCCATTGTAAGCTTTACTGCTGCCATAACCCTTTCAAAGGCCTCAGTAAAGACTGCATCATCCACTTCCTGATCATTAATCATATATCGCTCATTGATCCGGATCAGATGTGGTGAAGTGAATAAACCAACCCGATAACCTCCCTGCATAAGCATGGAATTCAGGTATGCACAGACGCTCCCCTTACCATTGGTTCCGGCCACATGAAAAATCTTCAGATCTTTCTCCGGATGGCCCAGCCTGTCAAGCAGGCGCTCCGTATGGTCCAGAGATGTCTTGCTCGTAAATTTTGGAATGCTTTCTATATATGCGACAGCTTCTTCGTATGTCACGTTCTGATTACCCCTTATTTCTCCAGATAGTCTGAGAGCGGTTTCTGCTCCGTACTGGAAAGAATTTCATTGGATGTATTGCTCTTCTGGGCAATACTGATCTGATCCGTATCTGCAATATCCAGCCCGTTTACAAGAAGCAGGCCATTATTGACAAACACGGTTTTATTGATCATCTTGTCATTCACCATCAGCCTGCTGGCTGCAGTAAAATTCTGTCCATATATATAATAGATGGAATCCTCATCGGTTCCCACCTTGCGGACACGTGAAACAGAAATCGGCACAACGCCCATCTGCATGTCCGTTGGTGTAAAGGGACTGGTTCCATTATATACATATTTATCCCCGTAAAGCATATCATACTGCATTATTTCCAGATTACTCTGATAATAACGGTCACCGCGCTCTGCCTCATGGTATCTTACCAGGGTTCCATCATAGATCCCGATCCTCTTGAGCACCTCCGCACCGATCTGATAAGCCGCAATATCCTTGTCCTGCTCCTTCAGACCGAAGTTGTCCCAGATGATATAAGGCGTCTTATACAGATTCCAGCCCTCTACGTCACTTTGCTTCAGCCCCATGGTCGGCAGGTGATCGCCATACATCACCAGAACCACCGGTTCGTCATAATCTGAAAGCGTCTCTGTCAGCTTCTGTACAAACTGATCCATCTCATGAATCTGTTTGCAGTAATATTCCCAGGAATAATCATTCTGTTCTTTATTTTCTGCACCGGTAACCGTAATCTCCGGATCGCTGATCACCGGCTCCGTCGGATAAGCGCCATGCCCCTGCACAGAGACCGTATAGATATAATCCGACCCCTTGGTGGACTTCAATGCCTTCATGATCTCATCGGTCAGGATATGGTCCTTCACCCAGCCGGTCTCGGTCACATCCGATACGTCCGGCATATATTCCTCTGACGTAAATGTATCAAAGCCAAGATTCGGATAGACAGCATTCCTTCCGTAGAAGGAAGCCTCGTTGTCATGAATCGCATGCGTTGTATATCCCAGCTTTTTCAGGTCAAAGGGAATACTCTCCACACATTCCTGCTTCAGTACCGTCTTGTAGGGATATTCTCCGGCACCGAAATACGCAAGGCTCATACCCGTGATCGCCTCAAACTCTGTATTGACCGTTCCTGCCCCGACCACCGGCACCTTCAGCATACCGGAGGAATATTCCTTCTGCAGCTTGTGAAAATACGGAATCGGGTCTTCCGATATTTTCAGATTGACCACCGTCTCCGGATCAAAAAAGGATTCCAGCTGCAGAAATATGATATTTGTATCTGTTGCCTTAGTATCTGCATCATTTTTTCCGGAAAGCTTCTCATCCTCATCCTTCTCGATGTAGTGGACCAGCTTTTCTGAATATCCATTGGGCTTGCTCATGCCTGTATCAAACACCGTGACACAAAAGCAATAAGGAAACCCATAGTTCTGATAGGACATGGCAAGATTGCCGAAATAGCTGGACAAAACCCTTGTGTGCAGACCCAGAACCGTTGAAAATGCAAAAAGCGCAATGCTTAGGGAAGGAATGAGTATGTCCACGAACCAGTTTCGTTTACCCTGATATTTCGGTGACCCGAAGAAAAAACGGACCAGGCCGAATACACCTGCAGCCAGCGCCGCCATCATCAGGATAAAGAGAACTGGCGGTATATATTCTGTTACTATTTTCTTGGCATCTCCCAGAAGCTTCATGTCCTGCCAGGTGAAGGGCGTAACCCGGTTTGCAAGGACGATACCGTTCGCCAGCCCGACGACAAACCAGAATCCGGATACAAAAACCCGGACCCATGCTCTGCGCCGGAACAGAAAGGCAACCGACATCGTCATGAAAATCAGAAATACGTTATATAGAAAAACAAGCGGACTTCCTGTCATATATTCCCAGGCATTGATGAAGGAATGCCTGGAAATCCATTCTATAATGAAATAAAGGATGCAGCACCACAAAGCCTGCAGAGGTACTGCAAAGCGGTTCATGATCCGAACCATCCTGTCCCTGTCGATATTTTTCCATCTGCTGCTCAACGAATTCCAGCCGCCTTTCCAACAGGCCTCTTCCAGGCCTTCCGCCTCTGATCACTTATGCGCACAATTTACCCAAGCTGCGCCAGACGCTCCTCAACCTGTGCCATCATCTTCGTATAATTTTCCAGTTTGTCTCTTTCTTCCTGAACCTTCTTCGCAGGTGCTTTGCTGATGAACTTTTCATTTCCGAGCATGCCGTTAGAACGGGCGATTTCCTTTGTCAGCCGCTCCTTCTCCTTTGTCAGCCGCGCTCTCTCCTTCTCAATATCAACCAGGTCCGAGAACGGAATATAGATAACGGCGCCCGGAATGATTGCAGAAAACGCATCGTCTGCAATGTTATCCTTTGTATGCTGGAGAGTGACACTTTCCGCATGCGCCAATGTCCCAAAGAAGGTCTGTGCACTGCGGAACTGATCCAGGACTGCATCACTGTCGGAAACAATGAAGACATTTGCCTTCTTTGACGGCGGCACGTTATGCGTGCTGCGCACATCACGGATCTTTCTCACAGCCTCCTTCATGCTTTCAATAGCAGCTTCCTCTTCCGCAAAATGACGGCTCTCTGTATACTCCGGCCAGGAAGAGATCATGATTGACTCCTCATCAGGGTTCAGTGTACAGTAAATTTCCTCCGTGATAAACGGCATGAAGGGGTGAAGCAGCTTCAGAGCTTCGGAAAGAACCGTTTTCAGCGTCCAGAGAACCGGCAGCTTTTCCTTGGCACTGCCGTTATAGAGTACCGGCTTTGACATCTCAATATACCAGTCACAGAACTCTTCCCAGATAAAGTCATAGACCTTCTGGACTGCAATGCCAAGCTCATACTTGTCCATGTTCTCGGTGACATCCTTTGCCAGCTGGTTTACCTTGGAAAGAATCCATCTGGACGCATAATCCAGTCTGGATGCATCCATCTCCTTCGGTATCTCCGTATCGCCCAGATTCATCATGATAAACCTTGACGCATTCCACACCTTGTTGGCAAAATTACGGCTGGACTCTACCTTCTCCCAGTAGAAACGCATATCGTTACCCGGTGCATTTCCGGTCATCAGCGTAAGTCTGAGCGCATCAGCGCCATATTTGTCGATAACCTCCAGCGGGTCAATTCCATTGCCAAGGGACTTGCTCATCTTACGCCCCTGTGAATCACGCACGAGACCATGGATCAGGACATGATGGAAAGGAACCTCTCCTGTCTGCTCAATTGCCGAGAACACCATACGGATGACCCAGAAGAAAATAATATCATAACCGGTCACCAGTACATCCGTAGGATAGAAGTACTTCAGCTCCGGTGTCTGTTCCGGCCATCCGAGGGTTGAAAACGGCCAGAGGGCAGAAGAGAACCAGGTATCCAGCGTATCCTCTTCCTGTCTGAAATGTGTACTGCCGCACTTCGGGCATTTTGCAGGAGCACCGCCACGCTGCACGACCATTTCTCCGCAATCCTCACAATAGTATGCCGGGATGCGGTGTCCCCACCAGAGCTGACGGGAAATACACCAGTCCTTGATATTTTCCAGCCAGTGGGTATAGGTCTTCCCGTAGCTTTCGGGAACAAACTTCAGTTCGCCCTCATCCAGAGCCTTCTGCGCAGCCTCGCCCATCTCCTTCATGCGGACAAACCACTGAGGCTTGATCATCGGCTCAACCGTTGTATGGCATCTGTCATGTGTACCCACAGCATGCGTGTGCGGAACAACTTTCACCAGAAGCCCGAGTTCCTTTAAATCTTCCACCATAGCTTTTCTGGCTTCATAGCGGTCCATTCCCGCGTATTTGCCACACTTGTCATTCATGGTTGCGTCATCATTGAGAATGTTAATCTCCGCAAGACCATGCCGCCTGCCCACCTCAAAGTCATTGGGATCATGGGCCGGTGTAATCTTCACGCATCCTGTGCCGAACTCTCTGTCCACATATTCATCCGCGATCACAGGAATCTCCCGGTCCGTCAAGGGAAGCTTCAGCATCTTGCCCACAAGGCCCTTATATCTCTCATCCTCGGGATTGACGGCAACTGCAGTATCTCCCAGCAGCGTTTCCGGCCTGGTGGTTGCAATTTCCACATATTTTCCGGGTTCTCCGACAATCGGATAATTAATATGCCAGAAAAATCCATCCTGGTCCACATGCTCTACCTCGGCATCAGAAAGAGAGGTCTGGCACTTCGGACACCAGTTGATAATACGGCTGCCCTTATAAATCCATCCCTTTTCATAAAGCCGGCAGAACACCTCTTCGACCGCCTTCGAACAGCCCTCATCCATGGTAAAGCGCTCACGGTCCCAGTCCGCAGAAGAACCCAGCTTGCGAAGCTGCTTCATGATACGGCTGCCATAGGTCTCCTTCCACTGCCAGCAGTACTTCAGAAACGCATCTCTTCCGATCTCCCGCTTGTCAATGCCCTTATCCTTCAGCATATTGGTGACCTTCACCTCAGTCGCAATCGCTGCATGGTCGGTTCCCGGCTGCCAGAGCGCTTCATAACCCTGCATCCGCTTATAGCGGATCAGAATATCCTGCATTGTATTGTCAAGGGCGTGGCCCATATGCAGCTGCCCGGTAACATTTGGCGGTGGCATCACAATCGTGAACGGTTTCTTATCCGGATTCACCTTTGCATGAAAATACCCCTTGTCCAGCCAGTTCTGATAGATGCGGTCCTCAATTCCCTTTGGATCGTAGGTCTTCGCGAGCTCCTTACTCATTGGTTATCCTCCTGTGTCTGTAATAAAAAAAGCCCTCTGCACGCTTAGTGCAAAGGGCGATATGATCGCGGTACCACCTTGCTTCACATGCGGAAAAACAACCCGCATGTCTTATTACATCCGGTAACGTGGATCAGACGTGAACCCCTGTCGGCATAAATAATAAAATAATACCTACAGCCCTCGGGATTCCGACTCAGAAGCTACCTTCCGCAGCTGCTCATTCCCGGGTCTCTCTCAGCAAATGAAACCCTCTCTGTTGGCGTCTGTCTGCGTACTCCTCTTCGTCAAAGTCTTTTGCTGTTTTCGTGGTGCTCAGGTCAAAAGAAGCCTTCAGCTGTATCCTGCACAGAGTCCTCTGACCATGGCATCATCATAATAAGGATCAATTCGTTTGTCAAGAAAATAAAAAAAGCGCCCTGTAAAGGGTGCCTGCTGATACTCTGCAAATAACAAGAGGGGCGGATGCTCCAGAACACTTCGTGTTCTGCGGAAAACCGTGTCCATCTATTGCGGAGGAAATGGAACGATAAAAACATGCAATGCTCTGAAGAATCTCACCCAGCCGTATAACCATGCATAAATCCTGCTCAAGGTTTCTGGCGGAGTGAATACTCTTTCAGACATTCCATATCCCATAAAATGAAAGCCTTGCTCGGAAGCTTTAACCTATACCTGACAGGCAGGTTTCCTGACTCACGGATCATTGCGCAATGCACCTTCTCATATGTGCGGACATACAATGGTTATCGCATCCTGCTCCCCGTTTACAGTGACCGGATCGTTCAGGCATCTCACCTGATTCCCTTTTAGATCTTCGACAGATCTCACCTGAAAAGCTGATATAGAATTTATACACGCTTTTATACTACACACAAGACCGTTCCATGTCAAGTACGGTTTTCATTACAGTTCACCGGTGTGTCAGGAGGGCACTTCTCATGTAGGCCTTTGGAGTGAGTTCTACGGACAGTTAGCTGGTTTTATGCGAAGCTGCCAATAATTTTGATTGCGAGAATGTTTGAGGAGGGCGGTTTTTGCCCGACGAGTTTCGCAGCAACAAAAAACAAGCATAAAACCAGCTTACTGTCCGTTTACGAACGGAAACAGACAAATGAGAAGTGTCCTCTGGGCACACCT
>JBJEMO010000015.1:0-23185 GCA_051879715.1 Bilifractor sp. | reverse complement strand
ATCAACATTATTGGTAACTTCGCATAAAACCAGCTAACTGTCCGTAGTTACTCACTCCAAAGGCCTGCATGAGAAGTGCCCTCCTGACACACCAGTGAGCTGTAACAAGGCAGCCGGAGCCCCGCACTTCTTTACGTTTGAAAGTGAATATGGTATCCTTACAGTTGACAAAAATGCCGGAAAATCCGGATTCATGGAGAGGTAAAAATATGGCAAAGCGATTAACAGAACTCCTGAAGGGACTGACCTATGACACAGTCCAGGGGAGCACAGACAAAGAGATCAGGGGAATCGCCTACGACTCAAGAAAAGCAGCAGAAGGCTTTCTTTTTGTATGCATAAAGGGTGCGGTCTCCGACGGACACATCTATGCCGCGGATGTGGCAGCAAAGGGCGCTGCGGCTATCGTTGCAGAGGAGGACGTGCAGGTTCCGGATACCGTCACGGTGATCCGCGTGCAGAACACCCGCTACGCTCTGGCACTGATTTCCGTGGAATGGTTCGACCATCCGGCTGACAAGCTGACCACCATCGGCATCACCGGCACCAAGGGAAAAACCACGACCAGCTATATGATTCAGTCGATCCTCAACGCTGCAGGTCACAAATGCGGACTGATCGGTACCATCGAGAGCATCACCGGCAAGCGCGTCATTCCGTCTGAGAACACAACGCCGGAATCCTATCTGATTCAGGAATATTTTGCAGAGATGGTGGAATCCGGTTTCGACAGCGTAGTCATGGAGGTTTCCTCCCAGGCACTGATGCTGGACCGTGTCGCGGGCATCTGTTTTGACTTTGGTATCTTCACCAATATTGCGCCGGACCACATCGGCCCGAACGAGCACGCCAGCTTCGAGGATTATATGGCATGCAAGAAGAAGCTGCTCCGCCAGTGCCGGATCGGCATCGTCAACCGCGACGACCAGCACTTCGACCAGATTGTCGAAGGCAATACCTGCGAGAAGCTGGAGACATACGGCTTCGATCCGAAGGCATCCCTGCGCGCCTCCGATGCCATGATGCTGAGCAAGAGAGGCAGACTTGGCATCCGCTATGACGCTCACGGCATTGTTAATATTCCGGTAGAGATCGACATCCCGGGAAAATTTTCCATCTACAATTCCCTTGCGGCTATCGCTGTGTGCCACCACTTCAATGTGACACCGGAGGAGATTATGAACGCCCTGACCCATGCGAAGGTAAAGGGCCGTGTAGAGATGGTCAAAGTCTCCGACAACTTTACCGTCATGATCGATTACGCCCACAACGCCATGGCGCTGGAGAGCCTGCTCTCCACGCTGCGTGAGTACCATCCGGCAAGGCTGATCTGCCTGTTCGGCTGCGGCGGCAACCGGGATCCGGAGAGACGGTTTACGATGGGTGAGGTGTCCGGCAAAATGGCCGACCTGACCATCATCACCTCCGATAACCCGCGGAACGAGGAACCCCAGGCAATCATCAACGACATTGTGACCGGTATTCAGAAGACCGATGGAAAATATGTCACGATCATCGACCGCAGAGAGGCCATCGCCTGGGCAATTCATCACGGCGAGCCCGGAGACATCATCGTTCTTGCCGGAAAGGGCCACGAGGATTATCAGATCATCAAGGGAAAGAAGTATCCGATGGATGAGCGTGTAATTATCAGGGAGATCCTGGAGAAGGATGCCGAGACCCTGAAGGCTGGCGGAGAAATCCGCGACAGGGAGTACACCATTCATCAGGGCTGATGGCGGAGCCCCGGCATGCACTGCCATCTCGGGCAGACAGTCCTGCTTTTTATCAGGATTGGTGGCAGAGCTCCGATATATGCGCTGCCATCATGCACAGGCTGTTTTTTATACGATTTATCAGGGGTAATGGCAGAGATACGGAACGTATGCTGCGATCAGGAGCAGATCAGGAGTATATGTTACACAAGCGCTGGGAGCAGAATGACGGCATTTGTCCTGCTGATCGGCGCCTTGTTTTATGGGGAGCAGGGGCAGTATGGCAGAGGGGAAAAAAGCACGCGAGTTATTCGCGGATGTAATCGTAGATATTACCCAGGCGAGTATGGACCGGTCCTATCAGTACCGGATCCCGCCTTCCCTTGTGGAGACTGTCCATGAGGGCAGTGCGGTGCGGATTCCCTTCGGCGGCGGAAAGCGCGAGGTGGAGGGTTACGTCGTGCATATCGGAACGGTCCCGAGGATTGCTCCGGAACGGATCAAGCCGATCCTTGCGGTGCCGGAGGACAAGGTCACAATCGAGTCGAAGCTGATCCGGCTTGCGCTGTGGATGAAGGTCACCTACGGATCCAGTCTGAACAATGCCCTGAAGACCGTCCTCCCGGTACGCGAGAAGGAGAAACGTGCGGTGCAGGAGCAGATTGTGCTCCTCTGGCCGGCGGAGAAAACCCGCCTTCTGGCGGACCAGTACAACAGACGCCACTATGTGGCAAAGGTCAGGCTCCTTACGGCGCTTCTGGAGCAGCCGGACCATGTTCTGGACCGAAGCTTCGTGACCGGCACACTGAAAATCACGGCGGAAAGTCTGAAAAGTCTGGAGCGGGAGGGCGTTATCGCCCTTCGCGACCTGCGTACCTGGCGAAGCCCGGAGGAACTGCGGGATTCCGGCAGTGGCGGGAGTGAGGCGGATGGTGATGGCCCGCAGGCGGAGACGTACACACTCACGCCGGAACAGGAACAGGCCCGGGACGGTATTCTCGCCGAGTGGGAGAATCAGGACCGTCCCTGCCTGCTGCAGGGAATCACAGGAAGCGGCAAGACGCTGGTGTATATGGAACTGATCGATCATGTCCTCCACCAGGGACAGCAGGTCATCCTTCTCATTCCGGAGATCGCTCTGTCCTGGCAGAATGTGCAGCGGTTCCGCCGCCGTTTCGGCTCTGCGGTGACCGTCCTGCATTCAAAGATGTCCAGAGGTGAGAGGTCGGATCAGTTCGAGCGCCTCAAAAGAGGGGACGCGCAGATCGTTATCGGTCCCAGATCGGCGCTGTTCACACCTTTCCCGGATCTTGGACTGATCATCATCGACGAGGAACAGGAAGCATCCTATCGAAGCGAAAGCGCTCCCAGATATGATGCCCGGGAAGCTGCCCTGGAGCGGGCACGGATTGAGCATGCCCATGTGCTGTTCGGATCTGCGACACCATCCGTGGATACCGCCTACCGCTGTGAGAAGGGAAAATATGCGCGGTTTTTGCTGCATGCGCGGTACGGAAACGCCGCCCTGCCTGCTGTATCGGTGGTGGATATGCGCGAAGAGCTCAAAAGCGGTAACCGTTCCATCCTCAGCAGGGATCTGCGCAAGGCCATCGAAGAGCGGCTGGGGCGTCAGGAGCAGACCATACTTTTTCTGAACCGGAGAGGCTACTCCGGCTTTATTTCCTGCCGGTCCTGCGGCGAGGTCATCAAGTGCCCCCACTGCGATGTCTCTCTGACTTTTCACGCAAACGGCAAGCTGGTCTGCCACTACTGTGGCTATGAGATCAGCCAGGTCAGCCGATGCCCCTCCTGCGGATCCCCATATATTGGAGGCTTCCGCGCCGGCACCGAGAAGGTGGAAAGCGAGCTGCACCGCTATTTCCCATCCGCCCGCGTCATAAGGATGGATTCAGATACTACAAGAGGAAAAGACGGTTACACGAAAATCCTGCGTGCCTTTTCCTCCGGAGAGGCGGATATTCTGGTGGGGACCCAGATGATTGTCAAGGGACATGACTTTCCGCGGGTCACACTGGTCGGTGTGCTGGCGGCGGACCTTTCTCTGTTCGTCAGCGACTACCGGGCGGCGGAGCGGACCTACCAGCTTCTGGTACAGGCCGTCGGCCGGGCCGGCAGGGGAGCGCTTCCCGGTGAGGCGTTTATCCAGACCTATCACCCGGAACACTATAGTATACAGGCTGCCATCCGGCAGGATTACGATGCTTTTTATGAGGAGGAGATCACGGCAAGGGAAATGATGCACTATCCGCCCGCCTGCAACCTTCTCGCGATTCATGGCTCCGGTGCCGACGAGGAACGGCTTCGCATCGCCATGGCCCACCTGAAGAAATACCTGATCAGGAACCAGAGCCCGGATACGGTCATCATCGGACCCGCACCGGAGAACATCCGGAAGATCCAGGACATCTACCGTCAGGTGCTCTACGTAAAAGACCCGGATGAAGAACGGATCATACGGCTGCGCAGGCTGGTTGAACGGTTCATCGAGATCAACTCCGGGTTCAACCGGATGATGTTCCAGTTTGATCTCAACGCATAGCAGCGTGACAAAGTGTCAGCCTCCCTGTCACGCTCGGATGGCAGTTCATTATGGCAGGCAGAAATTCCACAGCACATTTGTCCGAGCATTACCGGCTGTTCAAGGATTTATCCGGATTTTGCCGTCAAGGTGCAAGGCGAGGACTGTTTGACGAAGGCGCAAAGCGCCTGAGGAGTTCCGCAGCTTCATTATCCAAGGATAAATCCTTGTTACAGCCGGTTTGCGAGTGGCAACCGGGCTGTGGAATTACTGTCTGCACAGAAAGCAGTGTGACAAAGTGTCAGTCTCATTGTCACGCGCTGCGGATGAAAATTTTGAAAAAAGCGTGCACAAAATATGAAAGGCGTGTAACATACTGTGCAAATGTATGATATGAAGGAGATAATGTAAGAAATGGGAATCAGAAAAATAAGAGAAGATGGAGATCCGATTCTGACAAAGGTCTGCAGACCGGTTGAGAAGATGAATCTGAGAACGAAGATCCTGATTCAGGATATGTTTGATACCATGTACAACGCATACGGTGTTGGCCTGGCGGGCCCTCAGGTCGGTGTGCTTCGAAGGCTCTGTGTGATTGATGTGGACGGTGAGCATCCCTATGTATTTATCAATCCGGAGATCATCGAACAGTCCGGTGAGCAGACCGGAGAGGAGGGCTGCCTGAGCATTCCCGGCATGTGTGCCCTTGTCACCAGACCGGAGCATGTAAAGGTAAAGGCATTTGACATTAATATGGAACCCTTCGAGCTGGAGGCGGATGGACTGCTTGCCCGGGCGTGCTGCCATGAATTTGACCATCTGGACGGAATCATGTACCCGTCCCGCGCACTGGAGCCGATTCACCCGGTAGACCAGGAGGGCGAAGCTGACGCTGCAGAGAAGATTGCAGAGGAAGAAGAGAAGCTTTAATCAGGTTGAGGCAAGAAGAAAAGCTTTAAGGAGGAGTTAAATGAGAATTGTTTTTATGGGAACGCCGGATTTTGCGGTAGGGACCCTTCTTGCCATGGCGGATGCCGGTCATGAAATCGTCGGTGTCGTCACACAGACCGACAAGCCTGTGGGCCGCAGGCAGGAGCTGAAGCCGACGGCAGTGAAGGCAGCAGCGCTGCAGAGAGGCTTTACCGTGTATCAGCCGGCAAAGCTGCGCAAAAACCCGGAGTTTCTGGAAACCTTAAAGGATCTGGCGCCGGACGTGATCGTCGTCGCTGCCTATGGAAAAATCATCCCTCCGGAGATTCTTTCCCTTCCGAAATACGGCTGTCTCAATGTACACGCGTCCCTGCTCCCGAAATATCGCGGAGCGGCACCGATCCAGTGGGCGGTGATCGACGGAGAGGAAAAATCCGGCGTCACCATCATGCAGATGAATGAGGGCCTGGATACCGGCGATATGCTCGCAAGGGTTGAGGTTCCGATCACGGCGGATGAGACCGGCGGATCACTGTTTGACAAGCTTGCCGCTGCGGGCGCAAAGCTTCTCGTGGAGACACTGCCGAAGGTCGAGGCGGGCACACTGCACCCGGTGAAGCAGCCGGAGGAAAGCCCGACACCCTACGCCCGGATGATCCGCAAGGAAGACGGAAAAATAGAATGGTCGCTTCCGGCTTCGAAAATCGAGTGTCTGGTCCGCGGCATGAACCCATGGCCGACAGCATTTACATCGCTGAACGGCAAGGGTCTTAAAATATGGAAAAGCCACGTTGTGACAGAATCAGCCCATTCGACCACGAGTCCTGCAGATGACGTTTTGCCCACAGGAACAGCCGCAGGGACCAGCACCCCGTCTGCAGATACGCCATCGGTACCGGGCACTGTACGCTCCACAGAGGGCGGTCTGCTTGTCCAGACCGGCGATGGCCTGCTCTGCATCACAGAGCTGCAGCTGGAAGGCAAAAAGCGGATGCAGGCAGCGGATTTTCTGCGGGGACATGCTCTGGATGCGGGCACGGTTCTGGGCAGATAAAAACCGGGAAGATAGATAATAGATATATGATAGGAGGAGTGAGGCTTATGTATGGCGGATATGGATATTACTTTGACTGGACTTATCTGCTGGTCATTCTGGCTTTTTTTCTTTCGCTGATCGTGCAGACGACCATGCAGAGCACATTCAGAAAATACAGCAGGGTGCGCAGCTCCTACGGTCTGACCGGGGCGGATGTCGCCCATCGCATCCTGGAAAGTGAGGGCATCTATGATGTTCAGGTCCGTCCGGTTGGCGGCAGTCTGACTGACCACTATGATCCGCGGACAAAGACCGTCAATCTTTCAGAGCCCATATACAGCAGTACCTCAGTCGCCGCTCTCGGCGTAGCAGCCCATGAGTGCGGGCATGCGATTCAGGACGCCAAGGGCTATACGCCCCTTCGGGTGCGCTCCGCGCTGGTGCCGGCGGCGAACTTCGGGTCCCAGTTTTCCTGGATCCTGTTTTTTATCGGTCTTGTGTTGTCGTCCGGGATTCTCACCAAAATCGGTATTCTGCTGTTCTGTCTGGCACTGCTGTTCCAGCTTGTGACCCTTCCGGTGGAATTCAATGCGTCACACCGCGCTATGCAGAAACTGAAAACCATGGGCATGGAGGAGGGCAGGGAGCTCTCCGATACCAGGAAGGTTCTGACTGCGGCGGCCATGACCTATGTGGCAGCGGTATGCGCTTCACTGCTGTACCTGCTCCGAATGATCATTCTCTCGGGAGGAAACCGTCGCCGTGATTGATCAGATGCATGTAAATATCAGGGAATTATCACTTGAGACTCTGCTCGCCATCCTGCAGGAAGGCCGGCAGAGCCATTTCGTCATCCGGGATGTTCTGACAAGGTACGGATGGCTGACGGACCAGGAGAGAGCCTTTTATCTGCGGCTGACGGAAGGAACCCTCGAATATCAGATCCGTCTGGACTATATCCTTAATTTATTTTCAAAAACAAAAACAAACCGCATGAAGCCCGTGATCAGGGAAATCCTGCGCATGGGTGTCTACCAGCTTCAGTTCATGGACGCCGTGCCTGATTCAGCGGCCGTCAACGAGAGCGTCAGGCTCGCCGGAAGAAAGGGCTTTAACGGCCTGAAGGGCTTCGTCAATGGTGTTCTGCGCAACATCGCCCGGCATCCGGAGAAGATCATCTACCCCGATTCGGAGGATAAGGTCAGCTATCTGTCGGTCATGTACTCCATGCCGGAGGCTCTCGTTGAAGACTGGATCCGGATATACGGCCCGGATACGACGGAAAAAATCTGCCGGGGCTTTCTGGAGCAGAACCAGGTGACCATCCGCATAAGGAATCCCTATGGGATGGATTCATACCATATAGAAACGGGCAAGGCAGAGGCAGATGATAGTATAGTAACGGGTACTGCAGAAAAAAACCATAATCATGAAGAGGATCAGGCTGCAGGAATGATACAACAAATAATTTCCGGCCTGCACGCAGAAGGCGCCAGACTGGAAAGGGCCCCCTACGTACCGGACGCCTGGTATCTTGGCCACTCCGGCAATCCCGCGGAGCTGACCGCCTTCGATGCCGGGCAGATCATCATGCAGGACGTCAGCTCTCAGCTGGCTGTACGCTGTGCAGGCATCCGCCCGGGCAATCTCGTCCTGGATCTGTGCGCTGCGCCGGGCGGTAAAAGCATCCTGGCCGCAGATCTGATGAACGGAACGGGAAATGTCATCTCCTGCGATCTGACCGACACCAAGGCGGAGCAGCTGCAGGAGAACAGGGAGCGCTGCCACGTGACCAATATGCAGATTGAGGTGCAGGATGCAACGATCCCGGTAGAGAACCGGTTCGGGACCGCAGACGTAGTCCTTGCGGATGTTCCCTGCTCCGGATACGGCGTCATCGGCAAGAAGCCCGAGATCAAATACCGCGCTTCCCGGGAAGGCCGGATGGAACTGATCGGGATCCAGCGGAAAATCCTTTCTAACGCAGTATCCTATGTGAAACCCGGAGGTACTCTGCTCTTTTCCACCTGTACCATCGGAGATGCAGAGAATACCGACACCGTAAAGTGGCTTCTGGATCATTTTCCGCTCAGAGCATACGATCTGACAGGACTCCTGCCGGAGGAACTGCTCACGGATGCCCGGGTGCGGGAGAGCGCCAGGACCGGATACGTACAGCTGCTTCCGGGCGTCCACGGCTGCGACGGGTTCTTTTTTGCAAGATTCACCAGAATTTCGTAAACTTCTTGACATTATGAAAGCTTTTATGGGTATAAGAGTATAAAAACCTGGTGATGTCAGGGTCAATACATGTATGATCGTGAAATTGTCTTAAAATTCGAACATTTGCAGATATGCTAGATGTACTTGGTGATGAAGAACCTTAGTACTTCTTGCGTGTCGAAACCGTGAGAATTTAAAGCCAATTTCTTATACATTTACCTTTTATTTATAGGAAAGGTCACACTATGACAGATACACAGTTACATACCCCGGAGACAGCACCGGACATCAAATCCATGCTCCCATCCGAGCTTGAGGCATGCGTGCAGTCCCTCGGAGAGAAAAAATTCCGCGCCGCACAGCTTTTTTCCTGGATGCACGGCAAGCAGGCGGAAAGCTATGACGAGATGACCAATCTCTCCGCCGCCTTCCGTCAGACCCTTGCCAGGGAGTATCCACTGACAGAGCTGCGCGTCGTCCGGGAGCAGATCTCCAGAATTGACGGCACACGGAAGTACCTCTTCGCCCTGCAGGACGGGAACGTCATAGAGAGTGTGTGGATGCAGTATCACCACGGCAACTCCGTCTGCGTTTCCTCCCAGGTGGGCTGCAGGATGGGCTGCCGCTTCTGCGCGTCCACCCTGGACGGCCTTGTCCGGTCCCTGACGGCCTCCGAGATGCTTGAGCAGGTCTACCAGATCGGCCGCATTACAGGCGAACGCGTCTCAAACATTGTTATCATGGGCAGCGGCGAGCCTCTGGAGAACTACGATAACGTGGTCCGCTTCATCCGGCTTGCCAGCAGCGAGGCGGGGCTGCACATCAGCCAGCGGAACATCACCGTGTCCACCTGCGGCATCGTACCGCAGATCCGGCGCCTCGCGGACGAGGACCTGCAGATCACGCTGGCGATCTCTCTCCATGCCCCAAACGATGAGAAGCGTAGGAAGCTCATGCCCATCGCCAACAAGTACAGCATCAGCGAGATCATCGACGCCTGCCGCTATTATTTTCAGGTGACGGGCCGCAGACTCACCTTTGAATACGCTCTCGCGAAGGGACAGAACGATGCACCGGAGGATGCGGACCAGCTTGCAGGCCTGCTCAGGGGCCTGAACTGCCACGTCAACCTGATCCCGGTCAACCCCGTCAGAGAGCGCAGCTTCGCCAGGAGTGGCCACCAGGCGGTTCTGAATTTTCAAAATAAACTTGAAAAACATGGAATTAATGTTACTATAAGAAGGGAAATGGGCTCTGATATCGACGGCGCCTGTGGACAATTACGCAAGAGTTATATAGATAGCAGCCAGGAGAACAAAGCATGAAGGTATTTTCTGCAACCGATATCGGCCAGAAAAGACATATGAATCAGGATTTTATCTATACCTCGGAAAAGCCGGTGGGGAATCTGCCGAACCTTTTCGTCGTAGCGGACGGTATGGGCGGACACAACGCAGGAGACTTTGCATCACGATATGGGGTGTCGGTGCTGGTCGAGACCGTGCGCAAGGATAAGAATTTCAATCCTGTAAAAGTGATGAGGAACGCGATCGAAGCAGCGAATCGCGAGGTGTTCTCCCAGTCACGTAGTGACGCGGCTATGGCCGGAATGGGGACGACCATGGTGGTGTGTACGGTTGTCGGCGGCTATGCCTACATTGCGAATGTGGGCGACTCCAGATTATACCTGGCGGGCAGGGACACAATGACCCAGATCACACAGGATCATTCACTGATCGCCGAGATGGTCCGGCTCGGGGAACTGACGCCGGAGGAGGGCAGGAACCACCCGGACAAGAACATCATCACAAGGGCGGTCGGCACCAATGAGGAAGTGAAGATTGACTTCTTCGATGTAAAGCTGGAGACCGGCGATCAGATCATGATGTGTTCCGATGGTCTGTCCAATATGGTAGAAGATCAACGAATATATGAAATTTTGAAGGGTAAAGATACGGAAGATAAGGCGCAGGTTCTGGTCGATGAGGCTAACGCAAACGGCGGCAAGGACAATATCGCCGTCATCGTAGTAGAGGCTTGAACAGAACAAACGAGGTGAGAGTATTATGTTAAAAGAGGGAGTTATCCTGGGTGAACGCTATGAGATCATGTCCAGAATCGGATATGGAGGCATGGCCGACGTCTATAAGGCACAGGATCGAAAGCTGAATCGTCTCGTCGCGGTCAAAGTTATGAAGCCGGAGTTCCGCGAGGACAGCAGTTTTGTTGCGAAATTCCAGAAGGAGGCGCAGGCGGCAGCCAAGCTCTCCCATCCGAATGTCGTAAATGTATATGATGTAGGAGAGGACAGGGGTCTTCAATACATCGTTATGGAGCTGATAGAGGGGATCACGCTCAAGAACTACATTGCAAAAAAAGGCAAGCTCAGCGTCAAGGAAGCGACGAGCATTGCCATTCAGGTATCTCTGGGACTCGAAGCCGCGCATAATGTCGGCATCGTCCACCGGGATGTAAAGCCCCAGAATATCATGATATCCACCGATGGAAAGGTAAAGCTTTCCGACTTCGGTATTGCCAAGGCGATCAATTCCAATACGATCACCGCGAATGTCATGGGCTCGGTGCACTACAGCTCACCGGAGCAGGTCCGTGGCGGGTACTCCGATGCGAAGAGTGACATATATTCGCTTGGTATCACCATGTATGAAATGGTGACCGGCAGAGTCCCCTTTGACGGTGACACAACCGTTGCGATTGCCATCAAGCATCTGCAGGAGGAGATTGTACCTCCGTCAATCTATACACCGGACCTTCCTTATTCTCTGGAGCAGATCATCCTGAAATGTACCCAGAAGAACCCGGAGCGCCGGTACCAGAATGTGGGTGAGCTGATCGAGGACCTGAAGCGTTCTCTGATTGATCCCCAGGGCAATTTTGTACAGATTGCGCCGCTGGCATCCCATGCGGAGACGGTGAAGATGACCGACCATGAGATGAATGAGATCCGCCGCGGCATGAACAACGGCACGCTTCGCGATGGCGATGACGATGATGACGACGAACGTTACGAGCGCCGCAAGAAATATGTGGACCATTACAATGATGACGACGATGACGATGATGAAGAGGATGCGAAGAGCACAAAGCTCGAGAAGGCCATCACGATTGGCGGCTTTATCGTCGGCGCGATCATCATTATCATTCTGATTCTCGTGATCGGGAATATGGCAGGTATCTTCCATTTTGGAAATTCCTCATCGAAGAACAGTGCAGCCACGTCTGCTTCCACAAGCGCGACAGCGGACAGCTCCTCCACTTCTGCCTCATCTTCCTCCTCTGATTCCAGTGCGCAGGTTGAGGTTCCGAATCTTCTGGGGATGACGCTGGAAGAGGCACAGGCTGCGACAAACAAGCTTGGGATCGGCGTGAATGAATCCGGCGAGCAGAGCTCAGAGGATTACGACGAGGGACAGGTCATGGCCCAGTCGGTGGATGCCGGAACCAAGGTGGATCCCGGAACGACGATCAATGTCACCATCAGTACCGGCAAGGCGGATGTCACGGTGCCCAGCGGTCTGACGGGTGTTACACAGCAGGAGGCAACGGATAAGCTTACCAGTGCCGGCCTGAAGGTTGAGGTATCTCTGGATTACAGTGACTCGGTTGATGTCGGCTATGTTATTTCCTGTGACCCTGCTGAAGGCACAAGCGTTGCAGCGGGCAGCACCGTTACCCTGAGTGTCAGCAAGGGCGAGGATACTTCGAACAAGGTAAAGGTTCCCTCCATTGTGGGATGGTCCAAGGACGATGCGGAGGCAACGCTGAAGGCCATGGGACTTACCTATACGGAGAAGGAATCCGAGGATACGACCAAGGCGGATGGAGTTGTCCTTTCTGTCAGCCCGGATGTCGGGCAGTCTGTGGCAACAGGCTCCAGCGTGACGCTGACGGTCAACAAGCTCAGCAGTACCAGTGCATCCTCCACTTCAGCCAAGAAGTATGTATGCTACAGTCCGCTCTCACAGCCCGATGGCTATAATGGCGGAACCGTAAAGCTGGAACTGGTGCAGGGCGATCAGACAACCACGATCTACGAAGGTGCAGATCCGTGGAACGGCGGTACATACAATACGCCGATCGAAAGCACCTCCGGCGAGACAGGTGTCATCAATGTTTATGAGGATGGCACATTGATCGCGAGATATCCGAACGTAACCTTCCAGGAGGAAAGCTGATCATATGCAAGGCTGGTGCGAAAACCGGAAAGTACCGGTAATCGCACCGGCCTTTTTTCGTGACAAGGGGGTCAGGATCCGTGTCACATAATAAGTTATTATATGGTGTCAGGGGTAAAAAATGCATGCTTATGAAATTGTCTTGAAATTCTCACGGTTTCGACAAGCAAGAAGTACTACGGTTCTTCAATTTTGCTAAAATCGTTCAGAAAAAGTCAAAACTCGCTGCACTTGTGCAGCTCAGACAGTTGACTTTTTCTGAACAACGCAAAATTTCATCACCAAGTACTTCTAGCATGTCTGCAAATGTTCGAATTTTAAGACAATTTCTTTTACATTTACCTTTTGACCCCAATAGCATAATATGAGGAAAGCAAATGACAGGTAGAATCATAAAGGGAATCGCCGGCTTCTATTATGTAACCGCAGAGGACGGCAGTGTCTATGAATGCAAGGCCAAGGGGATCTTCCGCAGGCAGAAGGTGAAGCCTCTGGTGGGTGACCGAGTCGAAATCGAGGTGATTGACCAGGCGGAGCGGACTGCGAATGTCGTGCAGATTCTGAAGCGCAGGAATGCCCTGATCCGTCCTTCTGTGGCCAATGTGGATCAGGCCATGGTTTTCTTCGCACTGAAGGATCCGGACCCGGAGAGTGGCCTGCTTGACCGGTTCCTGATTACGATGGCCAGGCAGCAGATCCCGGTGTTTATCTGCTTCAACAAGAAGGACATCGCGGATGACCGGGACACTGCCCACTGGCGAGACCTTTATGCTTCCTGCGGATACGATGTCCTGACTATCAGCGCAGGTACACAGGATGGTACGGATGCTGTGATCAGCCGCCTGAAGGGAAAGACGACGGTGGTGGCAGGCCCCAGCGGTGCAGGCAAGTCTACGCTCACGAACCTCATGCAGTCTGATGTCCATATGGAGATCGGAGAGCTGAGCCGTAAGCTGGGACGTGGAAAAAACACGACCCGCCACTGTGAGCTGATCGCGCTCGGGGATGACACTTATTTCTGTGACACTCCGGGGTTTACCTCTCTCGATCTTCCGGCGATGGAGCCTGAGGAACTGCAACAGTATTTCCCCGAATTTGAACCGTATGAGCCTTTCTGCCGTTTCAAGGGCTGTTCGCACATTCATGAACCGGATTGTGGTATCCGTAATGCAGTAGAGGATGGTAAAATCTATCAGGAACGCTATGACAACTACTGCAGGTTCTATGCGGAGCTGCAGGACATGAAACGAAGAAAATATTGATGCGGAAAATACGAAAGTGGATACATAAGAGAGGAGATAGTGAAAATGGCACCTATATACAGATTAAGCCCGTCCATCCTGTCGGCTGATTTCACAAAGCTTGGAGAACAGATCAGAACGCTGGAGAGCGTACACACGCCGTGGCTGCATTTTGACGTGATGGACGGCCAGTTTGTGCCGCCCGTTTCCTTCGGCGAGGTAGTGCTCCGTTCCATCCGTCCGGCGACAAAGATGTTCCTGGATGTGCACCTGATGGTGACAGAGCCTGACCGCTACATTGAGCCCTACGCAAAGGCCGGAGCAGACATGTTCACTGTACATGCGGAGGCATGTGTGCACCTGGACCGCACACTGCAGCACATCCACGAGAGCGGCATGAAGGCCGGCGTTGCCCTGAACCCGGCTACGCCTTTGTCTGTGCTGGATTATGTGCTGGACAAGGTGGACATGGTTCTGATCATGACAGTGAACCCCGGCTATGGCGGCCAGAAGTATATTACTGCCATGACGGACAAGATCCGCGCACTGCGGATGAAGCTTGATGAGGCCGGATATCCGGATCTGCCCATCGAGGTGGATGGCGGCATCAATGAAAAGACCATCAACACGGTACTGGAGGCCGGTGCATCTGTTGTCGTTGCCGGATCTGCCGTATTCAAGGGAGATATTGCGGAAAATGCGAAGAAGCTGATGCAGAGCCTTGCTGAACGATAAAATAAAGAAGGAAGAGAAAGATCGTGAAAAGAGTTGTGGTTTTTTCCGGTGGTACCATCGATACCCCGGATGCACTTGCATATCTGAAGAAGGAAAATCCTGATGTAATCATTGCTGCAGATAAGGGTACGGCCTTTTGCAAAAAAAACCAGATCCGCCCGGATTATATCGTCGGGGATTTTGACGGGCTGGCCGGGGCGGCAGAGATTCTGCAGCAATATAGAGATGAGGATGTTCCGATTGATACCTTCCGTCCGGAAAAGGACATGACCGATTCGGATATTGCCCTGGAAAAGGCGATAGCCGTTGGTGCAGATTCGGTATGCTTTTTTGGTGCGACCGGAACGAGGCTTGACCATGTCTTCAGCAGCATCTTTGATCTGTACAAGCTGTATAAGCGGGGCATTGAGGGTGTGATTATAGACGGTCATAACCGGATTTCTATGCCTGTCTCCGGAAAAATCGTGATCCGGCGGGATGCGCAGTACGGGAAGTTCGTGTCGATTTATCCCTTCCGGGGTGAGGCACACGGTGTGACGCTTTCCGGATTCAAGTACCCGCTGACGGACGCGGACATCGTGCAGGGAGACGGCGGCCTGACGACCAGCAATGAGATTGTGGCGGAGGAAGGAGTCATTACCTGTCGTGAGGGCATACTGATTGTGATGGAGACGAAGGATTGACCTGGTGTGGCTCCGGAAGCAGATCGGAATGCTTCGCACAATGAGCTGCTTTGATTGTCCGGACGCCCCGTTCAGGCGCCTGCGCAAACACGTCGTCTTTTCTCATTTCACATCGAACCATCTGCACGCCCTTCGAGGCTCCAGAAACCGTGTCGCCATCTTCGGGCGGCAGGTTCGATTTGAAATTTCGAACAACTTCCTATTGTTTGCTGCAGGCATCCTGGACGGGGCTGTTTTTTTGTTCGTGAAGGACTGGCAGATATAAGGAGATGTGCAAACATAAGGAGAAATGTGCAAACATCAGGATCGGAGGGATATTTTGCGCGTAAAGGATGCTGTAAGGAGCTTTGTCCTGCATAGGATAGCTGCCGTTCTGGGTATTGCCCTGATATTGTTTTTAACGCCATCTGTGCCGGTTTTTGCTGCTGAAAGCATTGGAGGCTACAACAGTGGAAGCAGCAATGCTACTGGGAACGGTAACAACACAGAAAGCAATAGCGGCGCAGAACGCAATAGCAACAATGGCAGCAGCGATAACAGCAGTAGCAGTGAGGAAAGCCGACGGGTTGTTTTTGTCGGTGACTCCAGGACGGTGGGCATGTACATCACGCTTACCGGTTCTGCGTATAGTGATACAGTGAATGCCACTTCCGGCAATGAGACCTACATTGGCCGGGTTGCAATGGGTTACAGCTGGTTTGTCAGCACCGGCATGCCTGAGGCATCTGTCTATCTGGCGCAGGGCAATACAGATCTTGTCATTCTGATGGGCTGTAACGACATGGGATCACCGGTGAGCAGTGCTAGTCAGTATGCATCCTATGTTAACGCAAACGTGGAGGCCTGGAGTGCAAACAACAATCGCGTGTTCTTTGATTCCGTGAATCCGGTCGGACACAAAAATGGCGGTTCGGAAACTTCTGTTTCAATCTATTCCAACGACAGCACCTGTGCCCCATTCAATGAGACGCTGAAGAACGCCCTCTCTGACAAGGTTACCTGGATCGATTCCTATAATTATCTCGTGTCCGGAAGCTATGCGACAGTGGATGGGATTCATTATGACAGCACAACCTACCACGCCATTCACGATTACATTTTGCAGAAGATAAAGGAGTCAGAAAAGAAATCCTATACGGTTTCCTTCGATGCCGCGGGTGGTACCGGTTCCCTGCAGGAGAAAACGGTGAAGGAAGGCGATCCCCTGGGAGAGCTGCCCACACCGGAGCGTGAGGGGTATACCTTTGCGGGCTGGTACCTGGATCAGACAGAGGTAAATGAAACGACAGCTATGCCGGCGAAGGATATCACTTTGAAAGCGGCTTGGAAGGCATCAGATCATACGCTATATCTGGTGGTAACACATATCAAGAGTGAAGACAATGGCATAGTTAATGGTAAAGCAGGCGATGCACCTACAGGTGGGTCCAGGGATGGGGCTGATAGTGAATCTACAAGTGTGTCCAGTGATGAAGCTGACAATGCATTAAAGGATGGATCCACGGGAGAAGCCAACAGTGGATCAGCGGAGGAAACGGTTGTTTCCGAGACGAGATATGGCACTACCGGTGAAGCGGTCACAGTTCAGATGCCCGATAAGGCAGGGTATGTGACACCAGCTGCCCAGACACAGACAATTGCTGCAGACGGCAGTACACGGTTTGATTTTATTTACTATCCAAAGACATACAAGCTCACTGTGTATGTTGGGCGAGGTGTCAGGCTGTCACTGAATGGCAGTCCTGTATTTACAGATGCTTCGGCTTCTGATTTGTCACACAACAATGCGCTAAGTGCTGCATCAGCAGGCAGTGATGCAATCATTACTGATTCATCGCATGCAGAAGGGGAAGAGAATGCTGCCGTAAAAGCTCCCGTTAAAGAGAATGCTGCTGTAACCGCGTCCGCTACCGATAATAATGGTATCTCTACCGGATCTTCCAATATCGACACGACATCCGAAAACTGCACGGACAAGACAGATAGAGACATAAGCACAGAACGCTCGTATTCCTGGACCTGTATCTATGGCACAGAAGTGGATCTGCAGGTAATGCTGGATAAGGGCTATGAAAATCTGCAGATTTCCGGCGGTACAGACAATGCTTCAGGGAACCCGTCAGCTACAGAATTTTCCATGCCGGACCATGACGTGGAACTGACGCTGCTTGCCGATCCGATCACCTACCATATTTCATACACCAGGGGAGTATATGATACAGCTGGTCTGCCGGATTCCTATACGGTAGAAGATCTGCCACTCACATTAAAGACACCGCAGATGCCTGCACTGACATCCTTTGAGGGATGGCAGAACGATCAGAGAAAGACTGTGCAGAGTATCCCGGTGGGAGAAACAGGGGACCTCCGGCTTACAGGCATCATCGCAGACTACAGAGCAGTAGCAGCGGCTGATGGAATCGGCATAATTCTTCTTATTGTGGTCGCAGTTATGTCAAGGGTATTTCCTTCAATGAAAAAGCTCAGATCTTGCCAGCGCAAACCCAATCCTTGAATTTTTGGAGCTACTCATACACGTTTTATTTGTTTGTATGACAAGGGGTCAGGCTCTCTGTCACGTCGATGTGACAGAAGACCTGACTCCTTGTCACCCGCATTAAATCTCGATTATTTCGGATGGTGAAGAAAGAGATGAACAACTAAAGGGCAGGGGATAACTCTGCTTTTTCAGCATTACATAATTGACTGGGTTACATAATTCTTGTATTATGTAAATAACTACCATATTTTTCTAGCAGACGGGGGTGGAATGAGGAAAGAAAAAGATCTGTCAGAAAAGATATTGGAACACTATAATGATGTCTTCGCAGATATCGTAAATGGAGTGATATTTGAAGGTAGAAACGTTGTAAAGCCCGAAGAGCTTCAAGATACTTCATTGGAATCTATGTATCGCTCCATCGAAAACGGAGATATACGAGGGCAGGAACGGGATGTAGCAAAAATCTGGACAAGAAACGATATCCGGATTGCGCTCTGCGGATTGGAAAACCAGACCAAGCCGGAGAAGTATATGCCAATGCGTATAATGGGTTATGAAGGCGTATCTTATCGGGATATGTTAAATAAAAAACCACCTGTGGTATATCCAGTGGTATCATTGGTTCTGTATTTCGGAGAGCAGAGATGGGCAGCTCCGAAAACAGTACAGGACGTACTGAAGCAGGAGCCGGTATATCCAGATGAATTGTTTTCTTATATGAACGATTCGAAAGCAAATGTTTGTGAGGTTTCTTTCTTTTCGGATGAGGAAATTAGCCGGTTTCATAGTGATTTCCGCGTAGTGGCAAACTTTTTTGCTCAAAAGAGAAGAAATCCGCAGTATATACCGGGAGACAAAACAGAACTTCAGCATGTGAAGGAAGTTCTGGGCCTTCTAAGTGCTGTTACCGGTGATATAAGATATCAGGAAATCAGAGTGGATTCAAAAGGCAGGGAGGTGCATACCATGTGTGATGTAGCTCAGAGATTGGAAGACAGAGGAAAAGCATTTGGAATTCAGGAGGGACGAGAAGAAGGCATAAAAGAAGGGGGATTAATAATGTTATATCGCTTAGCAGCTGCTGGTACATTATCGATTGACCAGGCAGTAAAAGAGGCGGCTGCTTATGGGATAAAAGATGATGATGATTTCTGCAATCATGCGCTAATTGCTGGGTACGATATTCGTGCGGAAAAGTAGTGAGAGCGGATAGGTTACTTTTGCTTGAGCCATCTGTGTCACATTTTCCCGTTTTGCGGAATACGGTGATTTTATACATTAAGAATCGATTTCATACATGAAAGGATAGATTGCAGTTAAAAGACGCTGAATTGAAATCAGCTGATGATAAGGTATGACAACGGGCCAGCCTCTCTATCACGTTAACGTGACAGAGAGGCTGGCCCCTTGTCATATGGTTCTGTGTCACACCTGACCTTTTATCGTACATAGTAAAGCTTTCTGAAAGACGTAAATCATGGAAAACCTGAAAATCTAAAAAGAGGTGTTGACATATACCCCACATGGGTATATTATGCAGACATAAGGAGATACCCATATGGGGTATTTAAAGAGGTGAGCAATATGGCACAGAGTAAAGAAACAGAATGCAAAGACCGGCAATGTCCGGAGCCGGATTCCGGCAAAACTGCCAATAGAATGACAGATATTAATCAAGGCACAGCTGTATGTGGATGCGCCGATGGTAAGAGTACTGCAGACACTGGCGAATCCCTTCAGGAAGCCGTCCAGGAGGGTGAAGAGAAGACCTGCGCCTGCGCATCCGGCCGGCATAAGCAGAGAACCCCGGAGGAGCAGAAGGCGCTGCTGACCAGGCTGAAGCGTGTCGAGGGACAGATCCGCGGCATCGAGAAGATGGTTGAGAACAATGCCTACTGCCCGGACATTCTGGTGCAGGTATCGGCTGCAACCAGCGCCCTGAACAGCTTCAACAAGGTGCTTCTCGGCTGCCACATTCGGGGATGCGTCGTAGACGACATCCGGAAGGGCAACGACGAAACCATTGACGAGCTCTGCAAGGTGCTGCAGAAACTGATGAAGTAACTCATTCAAATGTTCCTTTTTCAGGACTTGGCAATCGGAAGTATTGTAAATTCTGGAATTGTCGGACAACCAGAAATATCGGATATCCGGAGATATCGGACATCCAGATTTACCGGACATCTAATCGTATCAGACATCCAGAAGACGTAAATCGAGTATTCAGAAAGAAGGTCAAAGTTCACAATGGATCAATATGTTGTAACAGGCATGACGTGTGCTTCCTGCCAGGCCCATGTAGAAAAGGCGGTGGCGAAGGTACCGGGGGTGAAATCCGTATCGGTTTCCCTCCTGACCAACTCCATGGCCGTAGATGGCACAGCAGGAGCCGCTGAGATTATCAAAGCAGTAGAAGATGCGGGCTATGGCGCTGAGCCAAAGGGTGCCGGTGCCGCCCGCCAGAAGGAAAGTGCAAGCGCAAAGCTTGCGGCAGAGGAGGATGCCCTCAAGGACAGGGAGACACCGAAGCTGGTGCGCCGTCTGGTGCTCTCCGTAGGATTCCTGATGGTCCTGATGTACATCTCCATGGGACACAACATGTGGGAATGGCCGGTTCCGCCCTTCCTGGTACACAACCACATCGGCCTTGCCATCATGCAGATGCTGCTGGCCATCGTCGTGATGATCATCAACCGGGCATTTTTTATCTCCGGCTTCAAGTCATTGTTCCACGGTGCACCAAACATGGATACCCTGGTGGCCCTGGGCTCCGGCGTATCCTTTGGCTGGTCACTGTACGTCCTGTTCCGTATGACGTATCTGCTGACCACGGGCACATCCAACATGGACCTGATGCCCCTGTACCACAATGAGCTGTACTTCGAATCGGCAGCCATGATCCCGGCACTGATCACCGTTGGAAAAACCCTTGAGTCCCTTTCCAAGGGCCGCACGACCGATGCGCTGAAAAATCTGATGAAGATGGCGCCGAAGACCGCAGTCGTTGAGAGAGGCGGACAGCAGGTGGAGGTCGGCATCGACGATGTACAGCTGGGTGATATTTTTGTAGTAAAACCGGGTGAATCCATCCCGGTAGATGGTGTTATTATAGAAGGAACAACCGCAGTAGACGAATCCGCGCTCACCGGCGAGTCCATCCCGGTTGACAAGAGCGCCAACGATTCCGTAAGCGCCGCCACCATCAACCAGTCCGGCTTCATCCGTGCACGGGCCACAAGAGTCGGAGAGGATACAACCTTCTCCCAGATCATTCAGATGGTCAGCGACGCGGCGTCCACGAAGGCACCCATCGCAAGGATCGCGGACAGGGTATCCGGCATTTTTGTACCGGCTGTCATTCTGATTGCAGCGGTGGTGATGGTGATCTGGCTGCTGATGGGCGAAAGCCTCGCGTATGCACTGGAGCGTGCGATCAGCGTGCTGGTTATTTCCTGCCCCTGCGCCCTGGGTCTTGCCACACCGGTGGCAATCATGGTCGGCAACGGAATGGGCGCAAAGTCAGGCGTGCTCTTCAAGACCTCCGAGGCACTGGAGAATGCCGGCAAGGTGCAGATCATTGCGCTGGATAAGACCGGAACGATTACAGCCGGAAAGCCGCAGGTGACCGATCTGATCCCGGCAGAGGGCGTCAGCGAGAAGGAGCTTCTTGGTCTTGCCTATTCTCTGGAGCAGAAGAGTGAGCATCCCCTTGCAAGGGCAATCGTGGAAAAAGGCACCGCCGAAGGTCTGACAGCTGCCACTGTTACAGATTTCACAGCCCTGACCGGAAACGGCCTGACTGGACGGATCGATGGACAGGCACTCTATGGAGGATCCGGCACATTCATTGCAACAAGGACACAGATTCCGGCAGATCTGCAGAAGAAAGCCGATGAGCTTGCCAGCCGTGGCAAGACACCTCTGTACTTTGAGCGCGAGGGAAAACTGCTTGGTATCATCGCAGTAGCGGATGTCATCAAGCCGGATTCCGCCCAGGCTGTCAGAGAACTGCGGAATATGGGTATTGAGGTTGTTATGCTGACCGGCGACAACGCCGCAACTGCAAAGGCAATCGGTGATCAGGCGGGCGTGGACCGCGTCATTGCCGGTGTCCTTCCGGACGGCAAGGAGGCAGTGATCCGCGAGTTGCAGAAGCGTGGCAAGGTGGCCATGGTCGGCGATGGTATCAACGATGCGCCGGCACTTACAAGGGCTGATATCGGTATTGCCATCGGAGCCGGAACGGATGTCGCCATCGACTCCGCAGACATCGTGCTCATGAATTCAAAGCTGACGGATGTATCCGTCGCCGTTCGTCTGAGCCGTGCAACGCTCCGCAACATTCACGAGAACCTGTTCTGGGCCTTTGCCTATAACGCACTGCTCATCCCGATGGCAGCCGGTCTCTATCCGGGCATTCATATGAACCCGATGTGGGGCGCCGCTGCGATGTCTCTTTCCAGCTTCACGGTATGCATGAACGCTCTCCGGCTGAATCTGTTCAAGGTGCACAATGCATCCCATGACAAGCCGATGCGCCACAAAGCCATTGCCGATACAGGAGCAGAAAAAATCACCGTAGCCGTAAACGCCGTGAACGGTGTCCAGACTGCCTGCCCGGTCGGTGCACAGGCCAGCGCAGCGGGAAGCAATGCAGCAGGCAGCAACGCAACAGGAAGCGATGCAACAGGTAATAATGCAACAGGTAACAATGCAGCAGGTAACGATGCAGTGTTAAACACTACAGCAGATCGCAAGATCGCAGCTAACACTGCATCGGGTGCTGACACTGCAGCAAATCACAATACAAATGGAAATCAGGAGGAAAATGCAATGACAGAAACAGTAAAAATCAACGGAATGATGTGCAACCACTGTGAGATGCATGTAAAGAAGGCGCTGGAAGCCCTCGATGGCGTAGAGAGCGCAGAAGCATCCCACACAGACAAGCAGGCCGTACTGAAGGTCACCAAGGAAGTACCGCAAGACGCCATCAAGAAAGCAGTTGAGGACGCAGGCTACGAATTCGCAGGCATCGCCTGAGACAGGAGTGCATGCATATCGAAGGATATGGTGTAAGGATGATTCATGAAATGGTCCGGTAATTCATAAATACTTATTTTTTTGAATTGATATGATATATGTACAATTCATATATCACCAGCAACAGGATATGAACGCTTCATATATATGTGAAAAGTTTACAGATATTATGAAGCTTCATATAGATTTTATTACCACCACGCGTACAGGCAGGATTTCACAGTCCATGTGTCAGGACTGTGTATCCTGCCTGTCTTTTACCCGTGTGTAAAGCACCTCATACATGCAGCAGCTCATACATGCTCTGTTTCATGTGCCCTGCGTTCGATATTCCGACGGCG
>JBJEMO010000014.1:0-3256 GCA_051879715.1 Bilifractor sp. | reverse complement strand
ACCATAAGACACAGATTGATTTAACATACAACTCCAATCATATCGAAGGCAGCCGTCTGACTCATGATCAGACCAGATACATCTTTGAAACCAACACCATCTGTGTAGAAAAAGAAGTGCTGAATGTAGATGATGTGATTGAAACAGCAAATCACTTCCGTTGTATTGATATGATTATAGATAATGCAAAGGCAGCACTGACAGAGAAGTTCATCAAAAAACTTCACCTGATTCTGAAGAGCGGAACAAGTGATTCCAGAAAAGAGTGGTTTGCTGTGGGAGATTATAAAAAAATGCCGAATGAAGTTGGTGGTATGGATACAGCACTTCCGGAAGAAGTTGCCGATAAAATGAAAGCACTGCTGACAGAGTACAACAGAAAAAAAGAAAAGACATTTGAAGATATTCTGGACTTCCATGTGAAGTTTGAACGAATCCATCCGTTCCAGGATGGCAACGGTCGTGTAGGCAGACTGATTATGTTTAAGGAATGCCTGAAATACAATATCGTTCCATTTATCATCGAAGATAATTTTAAGATGATCTATTACCGAGGATTGAAAGAATGGAATAACGAGAAAGGCTATCTGACAGATACCTGTCTGACAGCACAGGATAAGTATAAAGCGTATTTGGACTATTTTAGGATTGCTTATTGAATAGTGAATTAGCTCCGGCATCCGGGCATATCGGGCGTAAAAGTACATAAATGGGCATAGAAAGGAATAATAAGTCATGAAAAAAATACTATTCATCTGCCACGGCAACATCTGCCGCAGTCCCATGGCGGAATTTGTGATGAAGGATCTGACGGCAAAGGCGGGACGAGCCGAGGAGTTTCACATAGAATCGGCGGCAACAAGCCGGGAGGAGCTGGGAAATCCGGTGTATCCTCCTGTAGGCAAGCTGCTTAACAGCAAGGGCATCGACTGCAGCGGCAAAAGGGCAAGGCAGATAACAAAGAAGGATTACGACAACTTCGATCTCCTCATAGGAATGGACGAGATGAACATGGTAAACATGAGAAGAGTTTTTGGAGATGATCCGGAGGGGAAAATCCATAAGCTTATGGATTTCACCGGCAGGCCCGGAGATGTCGCCGATCCCTGGTATACAGGGAACTTCGAGGCTACCTGGACAGACGTTCTGGAAGGCTGCGAAAACCTGCTGAAACAGCTGTGAAAACCTTGCTGCCTTGATAATTGGGAGAACAGATATGATTAATAATAATAAAAAAATCAACAAAAGGGTGAAGCAGCTGATTGAGGCCGTAAGCCGCTATATTGAGGAAAACTATATCGAAATCCAATCACCTGATGAATGTACAAAGGCAATAGAGCCCTTTGAAGTCACGGTGAATGAGTGCTGTGAGATGTACGTCGGCAGCGCAGCTGACCAGTCAGAAATACCGGCGGCTCCCATGGCGGTACATGCAAAGGCAGCCGAGGTGGATTCAAGTGACCTGACAGAGATGCTGGAGAACCTGGATGCGGGCTTTTCCGAAACCCTTTTGCAGCTTATCGACCGAACAGGCAGGAAGGATTCCGAAATCTACAGGAAGGCAAATGTGGACAGAAAGCTGTTCTCGAAGATCAGAAACAATGCTGATTACAGGCCCTCCAAGACAACAGCGCTTGCCTTTGCTTTTGCATTGGAGCTGGATATTGATGAGACGAGAGATTTCATTGCCAGAGCCGGATTCGCACTTTCCCGCAGCAGCAAGTTTGATATAATCGTGGAGTATTTCCTGATTAATGAAAACTACGATATCAATGAGCTGAACGAGGTGCTGTTTGCATTCGATCAGCCCCTTATAGGTGCATGAAAAATGTCGCATGTCATGCGACCATTAGTCCTCCTGTTTTTCGTATTATGTGACCATAATAAGAAAAAGGAGGACTTTTATTATGATGGAACTTGTATTTATCTTAGATCGCAGCGGGTCCATGGGAGGACTGGAGAAAGACACAATCGGAGGCTTCAACTCAATGCTGGCCAAACAGAGGAAGGAGCAGGGAGAGGCTCTGGTATCAACGGTGATTTTTGATCATGAAACAGAGGTTATTCACGACAGGGTTGCCATAGCAGATGTGCCGGATCTTACAGACAATGAGTACTACGTGCGAGGATGCACGGCACTTCTGGATGCAGTGGGGAAATCGATACATCATATCAGGAACATTCACAAATACGCCAGAAAGGAGGATGTGCCGGCAAGAACACTATTTATCATCACCACCGACGGTATGGAGAATGCCAGCAGTCATTATTCCTACGAACAGGTTCGCCAGATGATTGAACAGCAGAAAGAAAAATCCGGATGGGAGTTCATTTTTCTGGGGGCGAACATTGATGCGGCGGCAGAGGCAGAAAGATTCGGAATCGGCAGAGAAATGGCGGCAAACTATCATTGCGACGAGGACGGCACAGCCCTCAACTACGAGGTTATCAGCGATGTGATTACCGCAGTGAGAACCTGCGAAGCACCGATATCAGCAGGCTGGAAGAAGAGAATTGATGAGGATTTTAAGAATCGAAAAAAAGAAAGATAAGGGAAAACTCCAAAGGAGAACAAATAGAAACACCTGCTGTACCATTGCCGGTGCAGCAGGTGCCGTAATTACTGTAATGGGTTTGTTTTAATTTCAATATCCTCTATGGTCAGGCCCTTTCTGGACAGCACTGTGAAGGTAACCTCAGTTTCAGGCCCTGTAATCGAGACCGATTCTCCCTGAGACGGGATGGCTCCGAACAGATTCAGCAGAAGGCCGGCAGCGGTGTCGCAGTCATCGGCCTCATCAGGCAGGAAGCCTATAATATCCTCCAGTGCGTCAATGGACATGGAGCCGTGAATAACAGATGAGTCCTTACCGGAGCTTACAGTTCTGTTCTTACTGGTTTTGATGTGCTCATCATCCATGCTGCCCATAAGATGATCCACAATATCGGAAAAGGTGACAATTCCCATGGTGCCGCCATACTCATCAACAACCATAACAATCTTCGTTTCTTTTTCCCGCATTATCTCCAGCAGCCTGCTTATAGTGAGATTCTCGGGAACTGCGGCAATTGGCCGTACAGGAAGGCTGCCTATATCGTGCCGTGAATCATTGAAGTAAATATCCTTAATGTGGAGAAAGCCGTCAATATGATCCTTATCGCCGGTACACACAGGATATCTGGTGAATTTGTGCTTCCGGACAGTCTCCATGTTTTCCTCCGGTGTCATTTCTCTGTCAAGGCAGATAAGCATTGT
>JBJEMO010000013.1:0-23317 GCA_051879715.1 Bilifractor sp. | reverse complement strand
ACTGTCCGTTTACGAACGGAAACAGACAAATGAGAAGTGTCCTCTGGGCACACCTCTTAACAGTAACACTTTTTTCGCCCTGCAATGCGTAGACATAGCGGGCGTTTACAAAATAAAGGAATCCGTGGTAATATGATGGAAATATGGGATTATGTCCCCTTTCTGCAAAAGCAGGGACACACCCGGAGTAAAGAAAGGAAAATCTGTCCAGACTTCGCCACATGGCAGGCGATGCCTGATCAGGCATACCGCAATAGATGATAGGATTTATTAAAGGCACGATCGACGAGGTCGGGCCGGATTATGTTGTAGTTGATAATCACGGCATTGGCTGGGTAATTTATGTTCCGGCAAGCCTGACCGACAACGAGCTGCGCACGGGAGATGATGTAAAGCTGTACACGCACATGGCTGTCCGTGAAGACGCCATCACGCTCTATGGCTTTTACAGCCGGGATGACCTTGATGTCTTCCGCCTGCTGCTTGGGGTGAGCGGAATCGGGCCAAAGGCCGCTCTTGGGATTCTCTCTTCTATGACCACTGACAGCCTGCGTTTTGCCATATTGGCTGATGATGCAGGAGCTATTGCGAAGGCGCCCGGAATTGGAAAAAAGACTGCGCAGAAGCTGATTCTGGAACTCAAAGACAAATTCAGGCTGGATGACGCCTTTGAGAAAAAGTTCGCACATGACAACCCCGCCGGGGCAGAAGGTCTTCCCTCCACTGAAGGCGGTGGAACTGCTGCTGATGACGCCATACAGGCGCTGGTTGCCCTTGGCTATACTGCAGCAGAAGCGCTGAAAGCTGTACGGAAGGTGGAGCCGACAGACACTATGGACTCTGAGGATATCCTGAAGGCAGCATTAAAATTCATATTCTGATGTCACTTCATGATCGGGCATTCTCTTATTTCCTGATCGCAGGTCCGGTCGCAGCGTATAGGACGTCAGACTTTCAGGATGCCAGAATGCAGATTTTCAAAAATACAGATTTTCAAAAATGCAGACTATTAAGAGTCAAGGAAATTTCGTAAAGAGAACAATAGATGGAAAAACGAATTATACAGACTGAAACCAGACAGGAGGACGTCCCGGTAGAGAAGAGCCTGCGTCCCCAGAGTCTGGATGAATATATCGGACAGGAAAAAGCCAAGGAAAACCTGCGTATTTATATCCAGGCTGCCCGCCAGAGAGGTGAAGTCCTCGATCACGTCCTGTTCTATGGTCCTCCGGGGCTTGGAAAGACGACCCTCGCAGGCATCATAGCCAATGAGATGGGCACCCACATGAAGGTGACATCCGGACCGGCAATTGAAAAGCCCGGAGAAATGGCTGCTATCCTGAACAATCTGCAGGAGGGTGACATTCTATTTGTCGATGAAATCCACAGACTGAACCGCCAGGTAGAAGAGGTACTTTACCCGGCAATGGAGGATTTTGCCATTGACATCATGATTGGAAAGGGCTCCTCCGCCAGATCGATACGCCTGGATCTTCCGAAGTTTACGCTGGTGGGTGCTACGACCAGGGCCGGATTGCTGACAGCTCCGCTGCGGGACCGCTTTGGCGTGATATTGCACATGGAATTTTACTCAGAGGACGAGCTCAGTGAAATCATCCTGCATTCCTCCAGAATCCTGAACGTTGAGATTGATGAGGCCGGTGCCCACGAGCTCGCACGCCGGTCCCGGGGAACACCGCGTGTTGCAAATCGTCTTCTGAAGCGGGTCCGCGATTTCGCTATGGTCCAGTATGACGGCAGAATCACCTCAGAGGTTGCCAACATGGCGCTGAATCTTCTGGAGGTGGACCGCTATGGTCTGGACCGTACAGACCGGAAACTCCTGCTTACGATCATTGAAAAATTCAAGGGCGGTCCCGTCGGTCTTGATACGCTTTCCGCTGCGATTGGTGAGGATTCCGGCACCATCGAGGATGTATATGAGCCCTATCTGATCAAGAACGGCTTCCTGAACCGCACCCACAATGGCCGTGTCGCAACGGAGCTGGCGTATCATCATTTCGGCATCGCCATGCCGGATTCAGGATCCTGACATCATAAGGTACAATAATATATACATGAACGTCCTGTCGCTACAGGGCAAACGAATAAGGGGAGAAACAATGGCAGAAAAACATTCCATAAAAGTAATGATTGATGGTAAGGCAATCACGTTGTCAGGCTATGAAAGTGAAGAGTACCTGCAGAGAGTTGCGTTTTATCTGAACAACAAAATTGCAGAGCTGCATTCCATGAAAGGGTATGGCCGCCTGACACAGGACATGAAATCCATGCTGCTCGAATTCAATATTGCAGATGATTACTTTAAGGCAAAATCCCAGGTGGATTCCATGGAACAGGACATTGAGAACAAAGATCAGTCTGCCTATGACACCAGACATGACCTGATCGCTGCCCAGATGGAAATTGAGAGATTAAAGAAGGAAAACGCAAGACTCCGTGAACAGAAAGAGCATGAAAACAGCAAGTCATAAGGAAACCAACATTGCTACAAACAAAAAGCCGGAGCTTCTGGCACCTGCCGGATCCATAGAAGCGCTGAAGGCTGCCTTCATTGCCGGCGCTGATGCCGTTTACATTGGCGGAAACCGCTTTGGGGCAAGAGCCTATGCAGACAACCCGGATGAGCCATCACTTCTGGCAGCCATTGATCTGACGCACAGACTCGGGAAAAAGCTGTACATGACCGTGAATACGCTTGTGAAAAATTCCGAGATCGACCATGATCTGGAAGCCTTTATGGCTCCCTATGTGCGTGAGGGGCTTGATGGCGTAATCGTGCAGGACTTCGGAATCATTGATCTCTTCCAGAACGTCTTTCCCGAACTTCCGCTGCACGCAAGCACACAGATGTCTGTCACCGGCGTACATGGTGCCCGGTTTCTGAAGGAGATCGGCATGTCCCGGATCGTCCCGGCAAGGGAGCTCTCTCTGGAGGAAATCCGATACATGCACGAACAGACCGGACTGGAAATCGAGAGCTTTATCCATGGCGCCATGTGCTACAGCTATTCCGGACAGTGTCTGATGAGCAGTCTGATCGGTGGCAGAAGCGGGAACCGGGGCAGGTGTGCTGGCGTGTGCCGCCTTCCTTTCGATGTGTATGAAAAGGGAAGATTACTTACCGGACCTGATACCCGATATCCTCTCAACATGAAGGACATGAATACCATAGAAATCCTTCCGGATATGATCCGTGCCGGTATTTCTTCCTTCAAGATAGAGGGAAGAATGAAAAAGCCGGAATACACTGCCGGTGTTGTCTCTGTTTATCGGAAATACATTGATCTGTATGGTGAAGATCCGACCAGCTACAGGGTTGATCCGGAAGATCTGCGTTTTCTATGGGACCTCTTTAACCGCGACGGATTCAACAGGGGCTGCTATTTCGAGTGGAACGGCCGCGATATGATTGCCCTGAAAAACGAAAAAACACTGGCTGTCCGTCAGAAAGCTGCCACTGTACTCACAGAACAAATCCGCAGAGACCTGCACACAAAGGAGGCAAGGCAGAAGCTGCAAAGCCCTGTTGCCGGAAAGCTGCAGCTCTCCCAGGCTGATGGAGCCATCCTTGATCTTTTATGGTCAGCAGATCAAATGCCATGTTCAGAAAAACGCAATTCTGGCAAAAAGCCTGCAGGCATCCATCTGGCGGAGGAAAACGACAGTGTGCAGAAATCAGTCGGGATTTCTGACAATATACATGTTCAGCTTCGGAAAAATGGCATACAAAGGGCCCAAAATCATCCTGTCACAAAGGAGCGGGTCCGTGCCCAGATGTGTAAGACCGGGACCAGCGATTTTTTCTTTCAGCAGCTGGATGTGAACATGGAGGATGGTCTCTTTGTTCCGATGCAATTGCTGAACGAGCTGCGACGGGAAGGATTTGAAACGCTTTCTGTCAAAATAAGGCAGAGAACACAGCGTAAGATTCCGTCTGGCCGCAGCACAGAAAAAGCATCTGTGGAATCGGCATCTCACTGCGTACCGGATACATCATACACATCAAGGGAACCCGGTACACTCCGTACCTCTTCGGTATCCGATGAAGTATCACCATGCGATACATCAGTATCGCGCACAGTATGTACCGCATCTGTGAATACCTTTGCACAGCTGGCATCCCTGAAGCACATTGATGGGCTCTCAGCCATCTGGCTGGACGCAGAAATGTTCCTGCAGAAAGAAAATGTCTCCATACCTCTGGCAGAAACTGTTCATTCTCTGCATCAGTGCCGAAAAGATGCGTATCTGATGCTTCCATATATCATGCGCAGAGACAGTGAAAAGCAGCTTGCTTTGCTGATCCGTGCCTATGATAAGGTATGCCGGGAACAGTCCGCAGGCCGGAATCCCGTAATACTCGTAAGGAACCTGGAGGAGCTCGGATTGCTCAGGGATATGGATCTTGCAGCTGCCACTGTTCTGGATGCCGGGATCTATACCATGAATAATCGTGCGGAAGAATTTTTTACCCGGAAAGGTTACCCGCAAAATACCGCTCCCCTGGAGCTTAATGAGCAGGAACTTCGGCACAGAAATAACAGCAATAGCGAATGTATCGTATATGGTCGTGCTCCCATGATGCTTTCTGCGCACTGCATTAAGAAAACAATGGACCATTGCAGTCACACTGATGCAAGGCTCGTTCTGAAGGACCGCAAAAGCGCTGCCTTCCCTGCCGAATGTCACTGTACTTTCTGTTACAATATCATATACAACAGTCTTCCCACATCCCTGCTGAGGGAGCACATAGCCGGCCATCCGGGGACACCCTCTGTGCTGGACCATCTGCAGTTCCGATCTTACCGTCTGCAGTTTACAGATGAAAGCGGTGATCTGGCCGGGGATATCGTGAGGGCTTTTCTGCATCACCGTGACATTCCGGAGCTGAAGACCACACGCGGACATTTCAGACGAGGCGTGGAATAAGAAGTTCGGAGGTTGACCGTTCTGCTCAAGTTGAGGAATTTGCTTCATGACTAAAATTCTTGTACAGGTATCAAAATACGTTCTTCTGCTGATCATGATCTTTTTCACGATCGAAACCTATATGGTTCTGAGAAGAAAGTCAGATGAGGCCAGAAGGCGGATCATGCGGAACCAGATCTGGCTTATGGTGCTCTTTAACACTGTCAGCTATGTAATTATGTATCTGCAATCACAGGATCCCTACATGATTCTGATGCTGATCTGTGTAATCGGATACATACTGGTGGTGCAGATCCTGTATCGGATCATTTACCGGAAGGCTTCCCTCATACTGCTCAACACGATGTGCATGATCCTGTCAGTAGGGCTGGTCATGCAGTCCCGCCTTGGAATGGACACTGCGCGCAAGCAGTTCATCATTGCCGCCTTCGCAACCATGGTATGCTTTATCATACCGGTATTTGTCCGAAGAGTCCGCTGGGTATCGAAGCTGACCTGGCTCTATGCTGTCGTCGGCATCCTGCTTCTCGGCGTGGTTCTGGTACTGGGACGGGTCACCGGCGGTGCAAACCTGAATGTAAATATCGGTGGCATATCCTTCCAGTTTTCCGAATTCGTCAAGATCAGCGTTGTGCTCTTTATGGCAGGCATGCTGCAGAACAGGACGGATTTCAGGCAGGTCGTAATCACAACCATCGTTGTGGCCATTCATGTCGGTATTCTTGCCCTGTCAGCTGATCTTGGCGCAGCCCTGGTTTACTTTGTCGCTTATATTGTCATCGTATATGTTGCCACACGGAATCCCGGATATGTGGTTATCGGACTGGGCGGAATGGCCGGGGCATGTGTCGTGGCCTACAAGATGTTTGAGCATGTACGTGTCCGCGTGCAGGTCTGGAAAAACCCGTTTGACGATTATGAGGGGTCAGGTTATCAGATCATCCAGGCGCTATTCGGCGTCTGTGCAGGAGGCTGGTTCGGAACCGGATTGTTCAACGGACATCCCGAAATGATTCCCCTTGCCTATGAGGACTTTACCTTTGCCGCCATCTGTGAAGAGTTCGGTATCATCTTTTCTATCTGTCTGATACTTCTCTGTATGGGCATGTATCTGCTGATTGTAAATATCGCGCTTCGTCTTGACCGTCCGTTTTACAAGCTGGTAGCCATCGGGCTGGGAACCGAGTATGCATTTCAGGTATTTCTGACGGTCGGCGGAACCACAAAATTCATACCAATGACGGGCATCACCCTTCCGCTGGTAAGCTATGGCGGAAGTTCCTTAATGTGCACCATTGCCATGATTTCTATTATTCAGGGTCTGTACATTATGAGAAAGGACGAGGACGAAGAACTTGAGGAAGAAAGACGAGAAAGGATACGAAGAAACCTGCAGTTCCAGAGACAGCCGCAGAACGCAGAACCGGGCTTCCGGCCGCAGCAGTACCGGCAGGAGCAGCCGTACAGATCAGAGCAGCCGTACCAGCCGCAGCAGAGCAGAGGACGGGTATCCCAGGACACCGGAGACCTCGAACGGAAGATTGAAGAGCAGACAAAAGAAGATCTCGCGCTCCGCAATCATTAGACCCTACCGTATTGTCTCCTTCGTATCGCTGGCACTGTTTGTTTCCCTGATTGTCTATATGATCTATTTTCAGATCAATGACAGCGAAGCACTTCTGAACAGCCCGCTGAACAAGCGCCAGGAAGAAGTTGAGAAGCAGATCATCAGGGGTTCTATCCTCGCTTCAGATGGCACAACTGCGCTGGCGCAGACAAAGGTCGCTGATGACGGGACAGAGACAAGGGAATATCCCTATGGCTCTCTCTTTGCACAGGCAGTCGGTTATTCTGTCTATGGAGGAAGCGGACTGGAATCCTCTCACAACAATGACCTGATCCAGTCACACGCAGGTATCGTCTCCCAGGTGGAAAATGACCTGAATGAAGAGAAGAAGGATGGAGACAACCTGGTAACCACCTTCAATATTGCACTTCAGCAGGCTGCAGCTTCTGCCATGGGAAGTAATTACGGCGCAGTCGTTGCGATGAACGTCAGCACCGGAGAGGTTCTGGTGGATTACAGCAGCCCGAATTATGACCCGAACACCGTAGAGGAGGACTGGGATACTCTGACCAATTCGGACAACGGCATCTTCCTGAACCGCGCAACCCAGGGGCTTTACCCTCCCGGGTCGACCTTTAAGATTGTGACAGCACTTGCCTATCTGAGGCAGAATGGCAGTTTCAATGATTTTTCCTACAACTGCACGGGCACTTATGAAAATGCAGGGTTTACAATTCACTGCTACAACTATGAAGCCCATGGCCAGGAAACCTTTGCCAGTGCCTTTGCCAATTCCTGCAACTGTGCCTTTGCGTATATGAGCATGAACAATATTGACAAGAGCACGCTGAGACAGGCTGCAGAGGACTTTGGACTGAACCAGAGCCTGGACACTGATCTGGATGTCACAGACAGTGTCTTCACGATGGATTCCAATACACCTGACCAGCTTACGATGCAGACAGCAATCGGTCAGGGTGATACACGTGTCACGCCTCTGCAGATGTGCATGATCGGACAGGCAGTTGCAAATAAAGGTGTCATGATGAAACCCTATTTTGTTCAGAAGGTGGTCAGTGCTGACGGAAACACCATTAAGACCACAGAGCCCTCTACATATAAGGAGGTCATGGATGCCGGTCAGGCAGCCAATCTGACAGAAGCCATGCGCGGCGTCGTTCAGAGCGGAACAGGAACTGCTCTGGCAGATCTTCCCTATGATATCGTCGGAAAGACCGGCACGGCAGAATATGACAGCGAGGGACATGCCCATTCCTGGTTTGTGGGATTCTCTAACACAGGAAATAACGACATTGTAGTCTGTGCCATTGTAGAAAACGGTGGAGATGGGACGGCACCAGCTATTAATGTTGTGCGTAATGTTTTCACGACCTACTTCGGAGGGTGAAGGCAGAGATTCCCTTCCGAAGCGCTATATCCTTCCTTGCGAACAGCCCTGAACTGTCGTATACTAGTAATAATTATGGGAGGATAAGCACATGATCAATGCGGTAAGCTGCGGGGGAATTGTCATCTTCCGCGGAAAGATCCTCGTCCTGTACAAGAACTTCAAAGGCCGCTATGAGGGCTGGGTGCTTCCCAAGGGCACCGTTGAACAAGGAGAAACGTTCACAGATACCGCGCTTCGCGAGGTACGGGAAGAATCCGGGGCGAAGGCAACTATAATGAAATTTATCGGAACAAGTCACTATACATTTGAGGTTCCGGAGGGAGAAGTTGACAAGCAGGTTCACTGGTATCTGATGATGGGCAGCAGCTATTACAGTAAGCCGCAGTGGGAGGAATATTTTATTGATTCCGGCTATTATAAATATCACGAGGCCTATCATCTGCTGAAGTTTACAAATGAGCGTCAGATTCTCGAGAAGGGCTACAGCACATATATGGAGATGAAAAAATCAGGATTATGGGTACCCCGGAAATAAACCAGTCAGATATTCTCTATTTCGGTGCCCGCGCAGAAGACCAGAAGGAGAAAATCCGCCGCGCACTGAGAAAGAGAGCCTGGTTTCCAGGCTTATTTTTGATCACCTTTCCGCTCAATGATGCGGAACAGCTGGATATCATTGAGGCGAGATACCTCAATAACGATGTTATCCTGCGTACACTTCCGCTCGTAGTCGGTGTAGCAATCGGCAGACGGGAGGCATACCAGACGGTAGCGCACATCGCCAGGGATGCCTGGCAGGAAACCGGGTCCTGCGATATGAAGGCGTTTTTACGGGGGAAAATGGATTCTGCATGCCGGAATGATGCCTGATGTTATTTCACACAACTTTTATATCGTACAACGCCGAAGCAATTCATAAAGGAGTAAGAATGCTGGCAGTTTTATTAAAGATTCTGTCTATCATCGGCATTGTCCTGTTATGGATTCTGGGAATCGTTCTGTGCCTGGTTCTTCTGCTGCTCTTTACACCGTTCTGCTATCGGGCAGCGCTGAAAAAACACGGTCAGGACTTCAGTCTGCAGGGAAAGATATGGTGGCTGTTTCACCTTCTGCACATCACCTTTTCCTTCAGCCACCAGGATGGACGAAATGCGCATGCATTTGAAATCTACCTGCTTGGAATCCCGATCCTGAAGACACTAAACCGAAGGAAGAAGAAAAAATCCGAACAAACAACCACTTTTCATAGTGCCTCCGAGGCAAGAGGGCAGACATGGACACAGGCAAGGATACGCCCGTCTGTAGAGCCGGGACGTTGGAAATACAATCCGGATTCCGGAACAGAGGAGTCAGCAAAGCAGATTGATATTGCGGTAATTTCAGGAGAAAGACCAAATGCACTTGCACGTCTCGGTGCAAAAATCGCTGCCTTTCTGACAAAAATCCGGAAAGCCGTGCTGTCGATTTTTTCCGAAACAGAAAAGGCGATGCAGAAGCTTCAGGCTTTCTGGAAAAAGTTCACAGACACAGTGGACTATCTGGAATCCGAGTCCTTTTACCAGTTCAAGGAGCTGGCCCTGCGTCAGATTGGTGCACTCCTGAAACATATCCTGCCGCGAAGTATCGATGGATATCTGGAGTTCGGTACCGGAGATCCGGCAGTGACAGGGCAGATTTTGGGTCTTATCGCTATTTTTTATCCGACGCTTCCGGGAGATCTTGAAGTTCATCCTGATTTTCAGGAAGAGGTTTTTGAAGCAGATATTACTTTTCGGGGACATTTCCTTCTCATCGTTCTTCTTGTGAGAATTCTCCGGATCGTCACCCAGAAGGAGTTCAAGGTTCTCAAGCGCAAAATCCGTTCTCACAGCAAGAAGAAAAAAGCCTGAGGTATTGGATTACGTACAGACTACGGCAATATGGCGCAGGTACAGCGTCATCACAGATATCACACAGACACTGTAACAATGGGGTATCAGAGCAGGAGCATCCCCGGTTATATATGAAACAGACAGGAGGACAAGCAGCATGTCAGATAAGCAGAATACATTTCACAATAATGTGGACTCCCTTTTCGAGGGACTGAATAATTTTCTTACCACAAAGACCGTCGTAGGCCAGCCCGTTCCGGTCGGTGACAGCATTATGATCCCATTGTCCGAATTATCCTTCGGCATGGGGGCAGGCGCTTTCAGCAACAGCACCAAGGACAACGGCGGCGGTGGCGTCGGTGCCAAGATGGTTCCGGCAGCAGTACTGATGGTTGCCAAAGACGGTACCACGAAGCTGATCAGCATGAAGAGTCAGGATGCTGTATCCAAGATTATCGATATGGCACCGGATATCGTTACCAAAATCAAGGAAGCCGTTGGCGGAAAGGACCATTCTGCAGCTGCAGATGAGTCAGACAAGGCAGCTGAATAAGTTTTGAATTGCTCAAAATAATTCTTGCAAAGATCCTTCTGGTCTGCTATACTGGCTTAGTGTCGTAAGCCGATATAGCTGAGTCGGTTTAAGTTTGTGGTTAAGGAGGTGTGATCATGGCTAAATGTGCTATTTGCGATAAGGCTGTTTACTTTGGTAATAATGTAAGCCATTCTCATAGAAGATCAAATCATATGTGGAAAGCTAACGTTAAGGCTGTACGTGTAAAGACACCACAGGGTACAAAAAAGATGTATGTTTGTACCAGCTGCCTGAGAAGCGGCGCTGTAGAGCGTGCCTGAAGTCACGACTCCATGAAGGGAAACATGCGGGAGATCTCACGAAGTGGGATCTCTTTTTTTTGCTTCACAATCCATTCCAATTACGATATACTGAAAATTATAAAATTCCCTGTGCCGGTTATTGCAGTGAATGCAGCCGCATGCGGAATGCATTAGTGAAACCATCAGTAATCAGCACCGCTTTACGCGGTAACTGTTTAGAAAGGAGCAGAAGATGAAAGGACGGGTTAATTCGGAATTCGGTGAAGTTGTCATCAATCCCGATGTAATCGCTACTTATGCCGGCAGTGTTGCTGTAGAATGCTTTGGAATTGTCGGGATGGCCGCCGTCAACATGAAAGATGGTCTGGTGCGTCTTCTGAAGAAAGACAGCCTGAAGCACGGTATTCAGGTAACCATCAATGCAAATAAAATCTCTCTGGAATTCCATGTGATCATTGCTTACGGCGTGAGCATATCCACCGTAGCGCAGAATCTGATTGACAGCGTAAAGTATCAGCTTGAAGAGTTCACAGGAATGAAGGTCGAACATGTACGCATCATCGTTGAGGGCGTACGGGTAATAGACTGATATCTGAGGAGGATATTGTTTTGGCTGAAAATACAATTGATGCCAGTATGCTGGCGCATATGTTCTTAACCGGCGCCCAGAATCTGGATGCCAAGAAAGATTGGATCAATGAATTAAACGTTTTTCCAGTACCGGACGGAGACACTGGCACGAATATGACCATGACCATCATGTCGGCAGTCCGCATGGTGCAGGATATTGACAGCATGAATATGAAGGACCTGTCAAAGGCAATTTCTTCCGGTTCTCTTCGGGGCGCCCGGGGAAATTCCGGCGTCATCCTGTCCCAGCTGTTCCGGGGATTCACGAAGGTGGTAAAGGCTTCCAGCGAAATCGATATTCCAATGATCGCGGATGCCTGTGAAAAAGCAGTGGAGACAGCCTATAAAGCTGTTATCAAGCCAAAGGAAGGAACCATCCTTACCGTTGCAAAGGGAATGGCGGAAATCGCCCGCAAGCTTGTGGATGCACAGATGCCTCTCGCAGATTACATCAGGAATATCATTGACTACGGCAACGAGGTTCTGGCAAAGACACCCGATATGCTTCCTGTGCTGAAGGAGGCCGGTGTGGTTGATTCCGGCGGAGAGGGGCTTATGACCATCCTGGAAGGGGCTTATGACGGCCTGATGGGCAAGGAAGTTGACCCGGACCTTGGCAAGGCAAAGGAAGCCAAAAAGGAATCTGCAGACGAAAATGGTAAGGCGGAGGCGGATAGTGTACCGAAGCTGCGCTTTGGCTATAGTACAGAATTTATCATCAGCAGTGAGAAATCCATTCCGCAGGCACAGATTGACGAGCTTCGCGCATTTCTCGTTAAAAGCGGGGAGCAGGTCGTCATCATTCCGGATGCACGGGAACTGAAGGTGCATGTACACACAAATGACCCTGGTGCTGTACTTTCGAAGGCACTGCAGTTTGGTGCACTGAAAGCCATCAATATCGATAATCTTATGATCGAGCATCATGAAAAGCTCATTAAAAATCCGGCAAAAACTGCAAAAGACCAGGAGAAGGAGATCCTTCGGAAAGCCAGCCCGGCCAAGGCCGTCGGCTTTATAGAGGTCTGCGCCGGTGACGGATTTGAGGAAATTTTCCGCGGTTTGGGAGCAGACTATATTATCAAAGGCGGCCAGACCATGAATCCGAGCACAGAAGATGTTCTGGATGCAATCGATCAGGTAAACGCTGAGAACATTTTCCTCTTTCCAAATAACAAAAATATCATCATGGCAGCCCGGCAGGCTCAGGATCTCGTGAAAGAGAAGAATATCATCGTCATTCCTTCAAAAACCATTCCTCAGGGCATCACGGCGCTTCTCGGCTATGATCCTACAAAGAATGTGGAGGATAATCAAAATGCTATGCTTGAGGCAATCGGCACAGTGCGCACCGGCGAATTGACATACGCGATCCGGGACACCACTATTGATAATGTGGAGATCCATCAGGGGGACATCATGGCAGTCGGTGATGACGGTATTCTGGCCGTAGGGAAGGACATCAATGAGACCGCAATTGATGCAGTCGAAAAGATGATGCCGGAGGACGCCGAACTGATCAGTATTTACTTTGGACAGAATTATTCCGAAGAAAATGCCAACCGGCTTGCGCAGCAGATATCCGACAAATTCCCGGACATTGACGTTGAAGTGAACAATGGCGGCCAGCCGGTTTACTATTGTATTTTGTCTGTTGAATAAAGTCTGAATCCTGTTTGATCATTTTCTGAACATTTCATAGATATTTTCTTACTATAAATGTCGTAAACAGCATGAACACTATTCCGGGAACTGCCCGGTCGGGAGAGATTGACCGGCAAGGCAGTCCCCTTTTTTGTTTTTCGGCGCCAGAACACAGATGAAAAGGCACAGTCCGGTTCTGATGCTGTGCATAAATCAGGGAGCAGAAATCGCGGTGAAAGAAAAAATACCATCAGATTCCATACGGAATCTAAAAGGCATCGGTGAAAAATCAGAGGTCCTGTTCAACCGGCTTGGCATTTTTACCATGGAAGAGCTGATCCGCTATTATCCAAGAGAATATGATATATATGAGGAACCAGTTCCCATCGGTCAGGTAATTCCAGGACAGAAAAACGCCATTCTCGGGCGAATTACCAGAAAACCTACAGTCAAATCCTTCGGCGGCAATTCAATCACCATGGTATACCTGAAGGACGAATCCGGTTCGCTGCAGATCAACTGGTTTCACATGCCTTTTCTGGCATCAGCTTTGAAACCCGGCATGGTTTGCGTTTTCAGGGGAGTGGTAGTTAAGAAAAACGGCCGGATGATCATGGAGCATCCGGAGTTCTTCAGTCCGTCCGCCTACGATGAACGCAAAGGGCAGATGCTGCCCATATATGCTCTGACAAAAGGCCTGTCCAACCAGGCAGTCCGTAAGGCAGCTGCACAGGTATTGCAGGCAGACAGTCTGATTCCCGAGATACTTCCGGAGGAAATCCGTGAATCACTGGGCCTGCCTGAAATTAATTTTGCCGTGCATCAGATCCATTTTCCTGATTCCCGGGAGCATCTTATGGCAGCCAGGGACAGACTCAGCTTTGATGAATTCTTCCTTTTTCTTCTTGGTGTATCCTTTGTCAGGGAAACGAATCGGGATAAATGCAATCACTTTCCCATGAAAGCGGTCTGGAAAACAGAGGATGTCATCAATTCTCTTCCTTATCATCTGACGAAGGCCCAGCAGAGAGTCTGGGGTGAACTGGAACGGGATCTTGCATCCGGCACATTAATGAACCGCCTGATTCAGGGCGATGTCGGAAGCGGGAAAACCATTCTGGCATTTCTCGCCATGATCATGTCTTACGAAAACGGGTATCAGAGCGCACTCATGGTTCCGACGGAGGTGCTTGCCGGACAGCATTATGCGGCACTTCTTACCCTTCTGAAGAACAACGGGATCCGCGACGCGTGCCCGGTACTGCTCACCGGAAGCTGCACAATGAAGGAAAAACATGATATTTATGAGAAAACTGCCTCCGGTGAGGCAAAAATGATCATCGGCACCCACGCATTGATTCAGGAATCCATTCAATATAAACATCTTGGTCATGTCATCACGGATGAGCAGCACCGTTTCGGTGTACGGCAGAGAATGACCCTTACAGAAAAGGGGGATCCGCCAAACGTCCTTGTCATGAGCGCCACGCCGATACCACGCACTCTGGCCATGATACTGTATGGCGATCTGGACATCTCTGTCCTTGATTCCAGGCCGGATAACCGTTTGCCTGTGAAAAACGCTGTAGTCGGAACATCTTACCGCGAGAGCGCTTACAAATTTATAGAAAAGCAGATTGCCGCCGGGCATCAGGCTTACATCATCTGCCCCATGGTAGAACCTAATGACGAAATGACCTGTGAAAACGTTACGGATTACAGCGCAGCTCTGAGAAAAAGATTTCGGGATCCTATTCGTGTCGGCATGCTGCATGGCCGTATGAAACCACAGCAGAAGCGGGAGATCATGAGCGCTTTTGCTGCTAACGAGATCCAGATTCTGGTGTCTACAACCGTGATTGAAGTCGGCGTCAATGTTCCTAATGCTACCGTAATGCTGATTGAAAATGCCGAACAGTTCGGACTTGCACAGCTGCACCAGCTGCGTGGAAGGGTTGGACGCGGCAATGCGCAGTCTTATTGTATATTCATGCAGGGAGACGGGAAGAAGAATACCTCAAAGCGCCTGGATATACTCAGCCGTTCCAACGATGGCTTTCAGATCGCGGAAGAAGATCTAAGGCTTCGTGGTCCCGGTGATCTCTTTGGTGTACGCCAGAGCGGCATAGCAGATTTTCATATTGCCGACATTTACAGAGATTCTGACCTCCTGAATACTGCCAGTCAGGCAGTGAAAGAGGTCCTTGCCCTGGATCCTCATCTGAATCTGCCACAGCATCAGACGTTGCGACAGGCTATTGCACACTATATGAATCCTGCCTGAATTCTGAAACCGCAGGCAAAAAATGAAATTTCTCCCCCTGACATCCTGCCGGGCCTGGTAACAGGTCTGCAGGTCTGTGGAAATCGACAGCCGAAGCGTTTCATAACTCAGGGAATTTATCTGAATCGCTGATTTTTTTCCGATTTCTTGCATTATTATTTGAAAAAGAATAATATAAGTAGGAATGATACTTGACCATGATAGTAATAATCATTTGTATCAGATTTATTATGGAGGAAAACAAAAATGGCAGAGGCAAGAAAATCAGCTGCTGTAGTTAAGACTGAAAGTAAGAAAGCACCGGAAGCAGCGAAAAAGAACGTAGTTGAAAAAGTAGCGGCTAAGGTAGAGCAGAAGGCCGAAAAAGTTGAGCAGAAGGCCGAAAAGGTCGAGCAGAAGGTTGAGCGCAAAGTAGAAAAAGCCACTGCTGAATTCAAAAAGACCTCAGCTGAAATCAAGGAAGCAGAGAAGAAGACTGCTGCAGCAACAAAAACAGGCGTAAAGAAAGCCGCCACTGCCACAAAGGCCGCCGTAAAGGAAACCGCTACCGCAGCAAAGGCCGCTGTAAAAGAAACCGCCAGCGCTACAAAGGCTGCTGTAAAGGAAACCGCTGCTGCATCCAGAAATACTGTTAAAAAGGCATCTTCAGCAAAGAAGGAGACCGCAAAGGCCGCCGCACCTGTTAAGGAAGCTTCCCAGCCGGAAGATAAGGAATCCGTTGTGCTGCAGTATCTTGGAAAAGAGATCAAATACAGTGATCTTGTTGCAAGAGCTGCCCAGGCCTGGAAAGCTGCAGGGAAAGCAGAATCAGATCTCAAAGAACTCAAGGTATATGTGAAACCGGAAGAGAACAAAGCATATTATGTACTGAACGACGGAGCAGAAATCGGAAGTTTCGATATCTGATTAACCGGAAAATCATCCTGATCCGACATGCAGGATCGGAAAACAAAAGGGCTGCCGCTGCCGCTTCTGACAGTGACGCCCTCCTTTTAGTTTCTGACTTCCCCATATTGTATGAATGGGAGATGCCTCTTTGTAGTAAAAACATATAATTATTTTGTTTTTTGTTGCGAAAGCTTTGTGCATTTGTTATAATGGTTCTGAAAATCTATAGTGCTGATTATTAAATCATACAGATTTTTAGATCTTATACACAACAGCGGCAGGCAGAGAAAGGGGCATCTATTCGCATGAACATTGGAATAATCGCACATAACAGCAAGAAAAGTCTGATCGAGGACTTTTGCATCGCATACAAGGGAATTCTTGCAAAGCATGAAATTTATGCGACAGGTACCACCGGCAGAAGGATTGAAGAAGTTACCAATCTCCGCATCCATAAATTTCTGGCTGGGAGCCTTGGCGGTGATAAGCAGTTCACAGAAATGATTGAGCGGAATGATATGGATATGGTCATTTTCTTTTATAATCCTGCTATCATCGATCCTCGTGAACCTGATGTCGTAAAGATCATGAAGTGCTGCGATCAGTATACCATCCCGATCGCAACCAATATTGCAACAGCGGAAATGCTGATTCTTGGCCTGGATCGCGGTGATCTTGACTGGAGAATCCAATATAAAGAGGCAAATGAAGAATGAGAGTAATCGCCGGAACATGCAGAAGTCTTCCATTGAAGACACTCCCCGGAAAGGATACCCGCCCCACGACTGACAGGATCAAGGAAACGCTTTTCAATATGCTCCAGAAGGATATTCCGGGCTGCCGTTTCCTTGATCTTTTTGCCGGAAGTGGTGCAATCGGAATTGAAGCCCTTAGCAGAGGAGCGGAAACCTGCTGCTTTGTAGATAAAAGCAGGAAGGCTGTACAGATTATTTCGGAAAATCTTCGTTTCACAAAGCTTACCGACCGGTCTGAAGTGCTTCAGATGGACGCATTGTCTGCCATCCGTTATCTTCATGGTCAGAAACCCTTTGATGTAATTTTTCTGGATCCGCCCTACCTCTGTGACCTTGAGAAGAATGCCCTTCTGGCTTTGAAGAAATCTTCCTGTGTCACACCGGAGACACTTTTTGTAGTGGAGGCTTCACTGAAGAACGATTTTTCATGGCTTGACAATTCCGGCTATACATGTATTAAATGGAAGAAATACAAAACAAACGAGCATCTTTTTCTACGGCTCGATCAGGCAGGAGAATAGAACTATGGTTGTTGGCGTATATCCGGGCACTTTTGATCCGGTGACCTATGGACACCTGGATATCATCACCCGTGCGTCTAAATTATATGATAAGCTCATCATCGGAGTTTTGCACAATTCTGCAAAAACTCCGTTGTTTTCATCTATGGAACGTGTTAATATACTTAAGAAAGCGACTGATGAGATCCCAAATGTGGAAGTACGTGCATTTGAGGGTCTTTCTGTAGAGTTCGCAAAGGCCTGTCACGCCAGTGTAATCGTGCGTGGTCTGCGTCTGATTACCGATTTCGAATACGAGCTTCAGATGGCGCAGACAAACCGCAAGCTCGCTCCGGATGTTGATACAACATTTCTATTCACCTCACTGCAGTATTCGTATCTGAGTTCAACCACCGTAAAGGAGGTTGCTGCCTTCGGCGGTGATATCAGTGAGTTTGTACCTCCCTTTGTGGCAGAGGAGATTCATCGCAAGCTGGGGCCAGGCAGAACCATACTGGACAAATAATAAGGCAAAAAAGCCCTGCACCATACCGCAGGTATGAGGGGATGATCCGTGAAGACCGGCAACGCAAGGCCGCTGTGTATTGGATCAGCTGTGGTTGCAATATGCAGGGTTCTGATAACAAATATAAGGAGTATGAATAATGAGCAGCAGCAGAATTGAACAGATCATTGAAGAGATTGAAGAATATGTAGAAAGTTGCCGTTATCAGCCGCTTTCCACAACAAAAATTGTTGTAAACAAAGAGGAACTCGAAGAGCTTCTTCGTGAGCTTCGTCTGAAAACGCCAGATGAAATCAAACGCTATCAGAAGATCATCGGCAACAAGGACGCAATTCTTGCAGATGCTCAGGCAAAGGCAGATAATATCATCCAGGAGGCTGAGCAGAAGGCAAAGGAGCTGACTTCCGAGACAGAAGTCATGCAGGCCGCTTATGCCCAGGCAAATGACACCGTTAACCAGGCAAATCAGCAGGCGCAGGAAATTCTGGATTCTGCACAGAATGATGCAAACAATATCCGCACCAGCGCAATTACCTATACAGATCAGCTGCTTGGTAATATTTCCAGCATTCTCGGAAACGCCATGGCCGAGGTGGGAGAGAAGTATAATACCTTCTCATCCTCTCTGCAAAGCTACTATGATCTTGTAAATCAGAATCGAAGCGAGCTTGCTCCAATGGAAGACAACAAACCTGCGGCTTCAGATTCCGGGTCGGCAAAGGGAAGCAGCGAAACACATGCCTATGATGATTCCGATGACGTAGATGAAGACGATGACGCCGATTACGAGGATGACGAAGAGTAAATTTTGAAGGGATTACAGCTCATTCCGGAAAGGAATGGGCTGTTTTTTCTTAAATAATAATAAGGAAACAGATATGGATATCTTGATGTGGCATAAAATCCTGAGCCCTTATGAAATGGCTGTGGATGAACTGATTCTGAAGTTTGATTCTCTGCGGAGAGAATTTCAGGAGCAGGGGCAGTACTGCCCGATTGAGCACGTCACGGGACGTGTAAAGAGCATTTCCAGTATTCTGGACAAAATGGCCAAGAAAAAAATACCGCCGGACCAGATGGAAGAGCAGGTAGAAGATATTGCCGGCATCAGGATTATCTGCCAGTTTACGGAAGATATCAGCCGTGTCGCAGACCTTATTACAGCCCGTACGGATATTGAGCTGGTTGAGATCAAGGATTATATCCGTAACAAAAAGCAGAGCGGATACCGCAGCTACCACATGGTCGTTCGTTATGAAGTGAACACCATACATGGCCCGAAGAAAATTCTGGTAGAGATTCAGATTCGCACGATGGCCATGGATTTCTGGGCTACCACAGAGCATTCGCTGCAGTACAAGTATAAGGGAAAGATTCCGGAAAGAGTAGGGACCAGACTCTCGAATGCTGCGAATGCAATTATCTCGCTTGATAACGAGATGTCCTCTGTACGGGACGAGATCATGGATGCACAGCTGTCCTCAAAACTCCGCTATAATCTTGTGGAGGATATCGTCAATACGATCGAAAGCTTATATCGTCTCACCTCCAAACGTGAAGTGGAGAAGATACAGGATGAGTTCTACCGGATCTACCAGTCCGGTGATATCGAAGAGCTCGTGCGCTATCACCGGCAGCTGGACCTGATCGCCGAGGCTTATCACGCACAGCGGAACCGTGTCGATGAAGGCATCAAAATCAGCGAAGAATAATAAACCTGGTGCAGCACTTGCAGACCTGCTTCTGTCGATCTGGCAAAATGACAAAAAGGAGATAATAGAGCTTGAAAATAAAAAAAGGGCAATATGGTTACATCCGGCATGAACAAATAATGCGGACCGTCCGCACCATCGTCGCCTTTGCAATCGATTTTGGAATCTTTGCCTTTGGTCTTTACATGAATGATGGGAGCAGACGTAATATATACTCCATCATTGCAGCGGTCGGCTGTATTCCTGCGGCAATGTCACTGGTAGGCATGATCATGATGCTTATGCAGAAACCTATGAAAGCAGATCTGCACGAAAGAATTCATGCACATGCCGGTTCTCTGCTGATGCTGTATGAGCTTTTCCTTACCACACACGATCAGAACCTGTTTCTGGATGCCGTTGCCGTCTGTGGCGAGTATGTCACTGCATATACACATATATCCGCTGCGCCTGGTGCGATTCAGTTTATGGACGGACATATCCGGAAATCCATACTGCAGAGCGGCTACAAGGTTACAGTCAAAATTTTCACAAATGAGAAGAATTTTCTGGAGCGCATTGACCAATTACGCGAAAAGCAGGATGTCGCTCCCTCGGACCACGATGAAGAGGTTGCCGCAGTAATCCGCCAGATTGCTCTCTGAGATACCGCAGGAAACACACCATACCATTCCTTCATTTGTTAATGCATAAACATAAAAGATTAACACATACATATAAAAGATTAACACATAAAAGATAATAGAGAAATATATCAACGATGATAGAAATACACATTGATGCATCAACCGCTTCTCAGCGTCTGGACAAATTTCTAAGAAGATACCTTCCAGAAGTGGGAAGTGGTTTTCTTTATAAACAGCTACGAAAGAAGAACATTACTCTTAACCATTCCAGGGCAGGCGGCAGTGAACTCCTGCATGCAGGTGATTCCATACAGATTTTCTTCTCAGAGGAAACGCTTCATAAATTTATGGGCATTGTTCCGGAAAAAAAATCAGATAAACACGCTGTTCTATCCTCCGGAAAAAAAACAGATGATCGTACCTCCAGGAGCGTTCCGTCACTAGGCACATCAGACATTCTTTTTGAAAACGAACAGATACTGATTCTGAATAAACGTGCCGGTCTTCTTTCCCAGAAGGCTGGTCCGGATGATTATTCTCTGGTTGAAATGCTGCAGGCTTATCTCCTGGATAAGGGGGAACTCTCGGAAGAACGGCTTCGCCTATACCACCCATCTGTAGTAAACCGTCTGGACCGTAACACCAGCGGCATAATACTCGCCGCCAAAACACTGCCTGCAGCGCAGATGCTCTCTGCCTGCCTTCGGGATCGTTCCGTACATAAATATTACCTTGCCCTGACAGAAGGCATATTGCGGGAACCAGCACATATCTCCGCCTGGCTGAGCAAGGACCCGAAGACAAACAAGGTTGTTGTGCAGGGTGCATGCTCCGGACAACGCGACAGATCAGGAATGAGGAACTGCATTGCTGACCAGGCACATGCTGCAAAGGCTGATACTTTTTCACAGATTGAAACGGAATATGCTCCGCAGGAATATTTCAGACTCCTGGATACTTCCGGTAAGTCAGCTGACTTTACTTTACTTCGTGTAAAGCTGATTACTGGAAAGACCCACCAGATTCGCAGTCATCTTGCTTACATTGGACATCCCATCATCGGTGATGTAAAATATGGACGCAGATGGCGTAACGAAGAATTCCGGCAAAGCTGTGGGCTGCATCGTCAGTTTCTCCACGCCTCTGAAATCGTATTTCCAGAGATGGATGGAGCACTGTCTGATCTGTCAGAGAAATCCTTCTCGGCTCCGCTGCCTGAAGATCTGCAGCGTACACTGCAGGTATTAAAACAAAATGACGGGCGGTTCAATTAATGCATCCCCAAACAATATACGTATAAATACATGATGTCAGGGTCAAAAGCTGTATGTTCATGCATAAAAAATAAAAGAAAGAAGAAATCATGCGAAAAGATAACAACAAGCCAACAGATTCAACCCACTCTTCTTCCGATCATGATATGTCTGAAGAAAAAAGCAAAGTAACAACACCTGACGACCGCAAGGAGAGCATCCGCAAGGATATTCTTGATTATGTAAAGATCATCGCCATTATTGTTGTCGTCATGTTCGTTCTGCAGCGTTTCATCATCGTTAACGCCAGAATTCCATCCGCTTCCATGGAACCGACCATCATGACAGGAGACCAGATTTTTGGAAACCGCCTGGCATACATCAACAGTGATCCCAAGCGATATGATATTGTCATTTTCCGGTATCCCGATGATGAATCCAGACTCTTTATCAAGAGGGTCATCGGCCTTCCCGGAGAGACGGTGGACATCCGCAATGGCGATGTGTATATCAATGGCAGTGAGACACCTCTGGATGATTCTTTCTGTGCCACACCCGATTCCACAGACACCGGCAATCTGACGTTCCCGCTCACCGTGCCCTCTGACAGCTACTTTATGCTCGGAGACAACAGGGTGTATTCCAAGGATTCACGCTACTGGGAAAACCCCTTTGTCAAGAAGGAAAAGATTCTGGGCAAGGCAGTTTTCCGCTACTGGCCGCTGAATAAGATCTCCTTCATTAACAGCAAGGAGAGTGAATACTATGACCCTGCCGCTGACTCATCCGAAGCACAGACTGGCAGCATAACCGGCGCCCTTAGTGCGCCTTCCTTCCAGCTTCTGGACACTGCCTGGGAAGCACAGGGCTGAGGCAGAGTCTATGGCTACCTGGAATTCACGCGGACTGCGAGGATCCACCCTGGAGGATCTGATCAACCGCACCAATGAACAATACAGGGAACAGAACCTGGCTTTGATTCAGAAAATCCCTACTCCCATTACCCCGGTCAGAATGGATAAAGAAAGCCGGCGCATTACTCTTGCATATTTCGAACAGAAGAGTACTGTCGATTATATCGGTGCCGTGCAGGGTATCCCGGTCTGCTTTGATGCCAAGGAGTGCAAGACGGATACATTTCCTCTGGCTAACATTCACCCGCACCAGGTCCGGTTTATGTCGGATTTTGAGAAGCAGAAGGGAATTGCTTTTATACTCATATTTTTTTCTTCGCGGGATACCTATTATTATCTGCGATTTGAGGAACTTCTTAACTTCTGGGAGCGTATGGAGACAGGCGGTCTGAAGCGTTTCCATTACGATGAGCTCTCACCTGGTTTTTTTCTCCCGAAAAAAGCCGGATTTCTGGTACCTTACCTGGATGGAATAGCCAGAGATCTGTCAGTCCGCGACAGGGAGGGATAAACATCCTTGACAGGATAATTTCGTGTGGTAATATGGTAGCATACTAAAGTGGCAACATACTATGCAGCCGATTTACACCGCAGACAGGAGATGACCATGAAAAAAAGAATGCACACCCCTGAGGGTGTCCGTGACATATTTGGCCGTGAATGCGACCGCAAGCGATTCCTGGAGAGGCAGATTGAAAAGCTCTACCGCTCCTACGGATATCAATCGATCGAGACGCCAGGCTTTGAATTCTTTGAAGTTTTTTCCAAGGAGGTTGGAACCACCCCGTCCAGAGATCTTTACAAATTCTTTGATCGTGACGGAAATACCCTTGTACTTCGTCCTGATTTCACGCCTTCTGTAGCCACGGCACGGGCTACAGAAGGCGTGAAATCAGGACGAAATACCCTTGTACTTCGTCCTGATTTCACGCCTTCTGTAGCCCGT
>JBJEMO010000012.1:0-3282 GCA_051879715.1 Bilifractor sp. | reverse complement strand
TTAATCCTATAAGGCCAGACATCTTGATAATGACATGAGGAGAAAGGTGACTTATGTCTACATGTTCGACGTGCTGGAACAGATCTATACCTCTGTTGGTTACAGCGAACGTGAAGCTGCAAAAGCAATCCTGGAAAACAACATCTACGGTCTCGACATCGATGACTGTGCTTATCAGCTCGCCTACTTTGCGCTCATGATGAAGGCAAGACAGTATAACCGCCGTATCCTGACAAGCGAAATTAAAGCACATGTCCATTCCATTCAGGAGAGCAATGGCATCACAAAAAATCAGCTTCAGGAGATGGGAGAGAACTTGTCTCTAGACGAAAAGGCAAAAGCTCTATCGCAGGCAGAAAAGCTGGTGGAGCTCTTCCATGATGCCAAAGAGTACGGCAGTATTCTTAACATCCCAGAGATGGACTGGGATTTGCTCCGGAGATTCGCAACGCCAAAGGAAACGATCGGACAGACCAGTCTGAACTTGCATCAGGAAGCATCAAAGAGGATGCTGCAGCTCGCTGATCAGATGATTTCGATTGATCTGGACGATGGCGTGAAGCATAACTATGCGATATTCCAGAATGTCCTGGCGAAGATTAAGTAAGGATGAGAAAATATATGACGTACACAGACAGTATTCAGGAACTTCTGGAAGAAAAAGAAGGCGAACAGACGCAGTTTAAAGAGGCCAAAAACCACTTCGATTTTGGCGACGCAGCCAAATGCTGCTGCGCCCTGGCAAATAATGGTGGCGGTAAGCTTGTCTTTGGTATTACAGATAAGAGACCTCGCAGTGTGGTTGGGAGCAAGGCATTCGAGCAACCGGAGCGCACGCGTATGGGGCTTATTGACAAACTGAAGATTAATATAGACTTTCGGATTCTTTATGATGTGAACGACAAAAGAGTACTGGTCTTCTATGTAAATAGCCGTCCGATAGGACTGCCGGTTCAATACGATGGAGTAGCCTGGGTCTATGAAGGCGATACTCTAAAACCTATGCCTGAGAGTATGCGCCGTAGGATATATGAGGAATCGGGTGAAGATTTCTCTGCGACGATATGCTCCGGTGCGACAGTTGATGACCTGGATGAAACAGCTATTGAGAACTTCAGGGGTAAGTGGATCCAGAAGAGCGGAAAGAAGCAGCTTGCGACACTTTCAAATGAGCAGCTTCTTCATGATTGCGGAGCAATTACGGATCAGGGTGTGACATATGCTGCGTTAATACTTTTTGGAAAACATGATGCAATAGTCAGGTATATCCCGCAGGCTGAGATCATTTTTGAATATCGCTCATCAGAGGCTTCGGGACCGGCTAATCAGAGGGAAGAGTTCAAGGAGGGATTCTTTTCCTGCTATGATCGTGTCTGGGAACTGATCAATCTGAGAAATGACAAACAGCACTATCAGGAGGGATTCTTTGTATTTGATATTCCTACTTTTAATGAACGTGTTGTGAGAGAAGCTATCCTGAACGCGGTGAGCCATAGAAATTATCAATCAGGTGGAAGCATATTTGTACGACAGTTCCGTGACAGACTGATTGTGGAAAGCCCAGGTGGATTACCCTACGGTATAACACTTGACAATATACTTGACAGGCAGCTTCCACGGAATCGTTGTATTGCAGAAATGCTGTCTCTCTGTGGAATGGTCGAACGATCAGGACAGGGAATGAACCTGATGTTCGAACTAAGTATACAGGAGGCAAAAGCCCTCCCCGACTTCACGGGCACCGATGATTATTTTGTCAATGTTACTCTGAACGGTGTGATCCTTGATAAGGAGATGCTTTCTGTTATCCGAAGGATTAGCGAAAGTGATTCTGAAATGCTTTCTACGGAGGATTTCTTAACGATTAATGCACTTTACCATGCACATCCGCTTACTGAAAAAATGCAGTCAAGGCTGGGACGTCTGACAGATATGGGTATTGTCGAGCATATAGGGCGAAAGAAGTACGTACTTGCCAGAAGTCTCTATGCAGCAACAGGCAAGACCGGTGTGCATACAAGGCGTGTCGGTTTGGATCGGGAAACCAATAAAGAACTGCTTCTGAAGCATATCCGTCATAACAACGCTGTTGGCACTCCGTTCAAAGAATTACAGCAAGTTCTGCCGGGTTTGAGCCGTAGTCAGATACAGGTTTTAATCAGAGAATTGAGAGAAGACGGAAAGGTTATTTGCATAGGAAAAACAAGTGCCGCCAGGTGGTTTATTAACAATTAGAGTCCTTTCGATTGTTCTTTGCTTTAAACTTGCAACTAACTTGAGACCAACTTGCAACTAACTTAGAATCGAAATAGTACTGATCTTGGCTGATTTTGGCGGGTGTCATGCCCAACCGGAATTTAGTTTAAGGCTAATTTGAGACAAACTTGAAACTAACTTGCAACTTCATTGGATATAATATGATTGGTATCGGGGAACGTGCGGGAAGCGGAGTCCCTGATATATTTGCCATATGGGACGAATACGGCTGGGACACACCTATTATAGAGGAACAGTATCATCCGGACAGGACGATATTAACGCTTCCTTTTACAAAACGAGCAGAAAAAGCAAGCAGAAAAAACAAGCAGAAAAAGCAAGCAGAAAAAACAAGCGAAAGCGGAAAGACCCAGGCAAATAAAGAAAAAGTAATTGCATTTGTGTCCTCGGGTGGTGAATACTCAGCAGCAGAGATTGCTGAAATGCTTGATCTGAGTCCTGCCAGGACAAGAGTGATCCTGAAGGAAATGTGTGATGAGGGTCATATTGAATCTACGGGTGGAACAAAAGGACGTAGATATAGAATGAAATAATAATAGGTCTCTCAAAGATGTCAGTGACTACAATCCTGAATCATCTGAAAGCAGATGGCAGGCTTACACGGTCAGGAAATCGAAGAGGTGGGCTGTGGGTGCTGAGATAATAAGCCGATAAGCTGATAAAAGATTATGAATCTAATAGTTATTATAGCAGCATGTGCCGGAGCAGGGCATCATGCAGGGTTGAGGAGCAGATATGGGCAGTGTTGAAAAACTCTATGATGGTCTGAAGACCGCATTTGTCGATGGGACGTGGAATTCGAATCTGGCATACAGACCGGAATTTTTATCCAATGATTACGAAAACGGACAGAAGGTTCTTGTCTCGATTGAGAAGGAACTCTTAAGCTGTGAAGAATTTTTTATCAGTGTGCCTTCTGTTGAACTGGGAGAAGAATATGAATGCCCAGAATCTCGGCGGATATTTTTATGACAAAGTGACAAAGCAGCTTCCGGTATTTATCAA
>JBJEMO010000011.1:0-23425 GCA_051879715.1 Bilifractor sp. | reverse complement strand
TCCCTCCGCCCGTGTGGTAGTGTGCATTCTCACGAAAGATCATTCCGAGGTGTATTCCCTTTTCATAGCCTGAAAAAAGTAGGTGTACAAAGGCACAGATAAAGATATACAGTCCCGTCAGAGCAGCCACTCTTCGCGCAACAGCCGGAGATGCCGGATTTGCCATCACAAAAAGCACAAGATAAAATAAAATAAAAGGAAAAATATATGCAGGAGCACCAAAAAGGCCAAAAAGTACAAAGGCAAGAGCCGACCCGACCGGTCCGCACAGGCCAATACAGGAAAGAAACATCAGAATACTCAGGCCAAGGACAAACAGCAAACCCACATCCCGCTTCAGGCCTGTACTGCGGTCAGAAGCAGAAGCTGCTGTGCGGCTGTTATTCTTTCTGCTGCTCTTGGAAGCAGAAAACTCTGCTGTGCGGCTTCGTCCCCCCTTATTTCTCCCGGAGGCTGCGGAAACAGAGTTCTTTGTTTTGCCAGCCCCGGAAGTTTTTCTGCTTCCTCCCTTCGTGGATGAACCGGCAGTGGTATTCCTTTTTCTCCCCTTGCTTTGTGCCAATGCTCCTTACTCCTCTTGTATTAACTCCGTTTACTGCAGAACGGACACATTCTGCTAAAAGTTCTGATCATTAATGCAGATAGGCGATAACGGATAAAATGCCGGCTGCCAGACAATATATAGAAAAAACACGGCTCATACTTCCAGAAAGAAGCTTCATGCTGTAACGAAGGACATAGTACCCGATCAGCCCGGCAAACAGAATGCCTAAAAGGCACGGGCCAATGCCTATCGTATTTGCAATTGATACTGAGGATGTTCCCTCAAGGACCAGTCCGCCCAGAATCGTGGGAATACTGATCAGCATGGCATAACGGATGGTATACTTTCTGGAAAAACCGGCTAGACGACATCCCGCCATAATCATGGCAAGGCGTGAGATGCCCGGGACCACGGAAATTCCCTGAAAAACGCCAATAATCAGTGCATCTGAATAGCGCGTGCTCTCCGGCCTTTTCTTCCTGCCTATTGAAAATGAAGACACCATCAGCATCAGAGCAGAAACCATAAATCCCATGGCCGTGATGAGAAGATTTCTGGCACCGAGCTCGGCAAAGCTGCGCAGAATCACTGAAATCAGAATAGAAGGTCCCATTGATACCAGCATATACACCAGAAGACGCCGATAAGAAGTTTTCAGCATCGGACGATAATCTCCGTTCTCAGGACTTCCTGCATTTCTGACGAGAATTCCGAGATTGTATACACCGTCCTTTACCAGGCCGGTTAAGGCATGCCACAGCCGTACAATGTCATCCCGCATGACGACACAGACGGCAGCCAGTGTCCCGATATGCATCAGTACAAGAAATTTCAGTGACAAATCCGATGAAATTCCAAGGAAACCTCCAGCAAGCACCAGATGGCCGGAACTGCTGACAGGAAGAAAGGATGCCATACCCTGTATGCATCCCAGAATGATCGCCTGTAGAATAGACATTGCTTATCCCTCATTCGTTCATAGTGCCAAAAGAACCGGTCCGCAACATCAGAAGATCGGGACCGGCTCTGTGATGCAATCTATGTTCAGTTACTCTTCATCAAGGTCACCGTCAAGATTGGTATAGACATTCTGCACATCGTCACTTTCGTCCAGAAGATCAAGAATCCTCTGCAGCATCTTGCGGTCAGTTTCATCATTCAGAGCGGTCTTCGTCTGCGGAAGCATGACAACATCTGCATCAGACATCACAATTCCTTCCTTCTCCAGTGTTTCGCGTACTTTCGAAAAATCATTCGGAGCGGTAAGGATCTCGTAATAATCTTCTTCTTCATTAAAATCCTCGGCACCGGCATCCAATGCCTGCATCATCAGATCATCTGCGGAGCCGTCATAATCCTCTTTGCTGACAATGATCTGACCCTTTTCATCAAACATGAAGGAAACGCAGCCGGGCGTTCCGACATTTCCGTTTCCCTTGGAAAATGCGCTTCTGACGTCTGCAGCTGTGCGGTTTTTGTTGTCCGTGAGGGTCTGCACGATAATGGCAACGCCGCCAGGTCCATAGCCTTCATAGGTGATATGCTCATAATTATCCGCATTCGCGGCACCTGCGGCCTTCTCAATACCCCTTTTAATGGTATCATTTGGCATATTATTGGCTTTTGCCTTTGCAATTACATCACGAAGCTTGCTGTTGTTGTCCGGATCCGGTCCTCCCTCTTTGACAGCAATGACGATCTCACGTCCGATAATGGTAAATACCTTACCTTTCGCTGCATCGTTCTTCTCCTTTTTGTGCTTGATGTTTGCAAACTTTGAATGTCCTGACATAAAACTTCACTCCTCATTGATTTGTTTAATGCTGATATATTCTATTCATTCAGCGCCTTCAGGCAGAAGATGCATTTCAATTATATCTGCAGTATTCATACCCTGCGCGAATTTTAACATTACTTAAAAAATATAGCACTGATAAGACGGATCGTCAACGCTCTGTTCCCCGGCTTCAGAACACGCTGCTGTTCAGAGGTGTGTCAGGATGGGCTGTAAAGATCGCATATCCTTATATGAATTCATGGATAAAATCCAGAATGTTGTCAGCCGTTGCCGATGCTTCAGAATACTCCTCGGATGCCCGCTCTCCGCATTTTCCGTGGATATAGACTGCCAGTGCAGTCACAAGTCCGGTGTATTCCGGATATTGTGCAGTAAGGCCTGCAATCATTCCGGTCAGAACATCGCCACTGCCCGCTGTAGAAAGAGCACTGTTGCCGGAGCGATTCAGGAAACAGCTTCCATTGGGAAGGGCTGTTACTGTTGCCGCATCTTTGAGCACAACTGTATTCCGCACCTCCTCTGCTGCTCTTCTGGCAATACTGATTGCCGATGCCTTGATATCTGCCGGCGCTATACCCGTCAGTCGGCTCATCTCACCTATATGTGGTGTAAAGACAGCCGGGAACGATATCTGTCCAATCAGATCATCATGCACCGCAAGGAGATTCAATGCATCCGCGTCAAAAACCGTCTGCAATTTCCGTGTCTGATTGAGGCGCAGGAACTCACGCATGATCCGCAGTGAGGTTTCACCTGTGCCCAGACCCGGGCCAATCAATGCTGCATCCGCCCACTGCATATCCGCATCCAGATTCTTCAGCTCCTCTGTACCATCTCTGTATGTGGAAAGCAATGCCTCCGGAAACAATGCACAGAGTGGCGCACGGTTTGATTCCTCAGTAAAAATCTTTACCATGCCTGTACCGGTCAGCAGAGCAGCTTTCCCCGAGAGATATGCCGCACCGCAAATAGACCTGGAACCGGCAATGACAAGAATCTTCCGGAAAGTTCCCTTATTTCCGGACTCATCCCTGTGTGGAAGATATTGCAGATCGCGGCGCTGGATAGTGTACAGGCGACACGCTTTTGTAAGGTCTTCCGTAAGCGGAATACCAATCTTGTGCACATTGATTTTTCCTGCACAGGCAGCGCCCGGATAAAGATAGAGTCCGGCTTTGCCTGTCGTGAAGGTGATGGTGCGGTCAGCGTGTACTGCAGTTCCCATAATCATCCCTGAATCTGTATGGACACCTGATGGCATGTCAATGGAAATAACCGGAACATCTGACTGATTGATCTGCGTAATCAAATCTGCATACAGACCTGTGATGTCCCGCTTTAAACCAATTCCAAATAAAGCATCCACAATCAGGGAATAACGCCCCGGTTGAAAATGGCTCAGCGCTGCTGTTCCATCCTTCACGGCCCGGATGACAGAGACCGGAAAATTCCTGAGAATCAGGAGCTGCTGTTTCAGCCCGTCACTGAATTTTTCCTCATTGCCCGCCAGGTAAACGGTACAACGGCTTCCCCTCTCACAGAGCATTCTTGCCACAGCAACTCCATCACCAGCGTTATTCCCTGTTCCGCAGACGACCAGGATGTTTTGCAGATCATAAGAATGCTTTTCTATCTCCATGACGCAGGCCATAGCGGCACGTTCCATCAGTACCATAGAGGGAATACCGGATTTTGTCGCATTCTGATCAGCCATTCTATGCTGTTCTGCACTTAAGATAAGTTTCATCGCTTTTTCCTCCTGTCTGGCTGATACTGAACACAGATCTATGCATTCAGAACAGACCGGAAAACTATACTCGTATTTTCGGATAAAAAAAGAGCCCAACGGACATCGAAGAGCTCTCTTTTCAGAACAGGGTCTCTAACAGGATCCCGGAGTCTTTATTTATCTTGTTTTTCTTCAAGCGTCTTTAGATTATAGGATAAACGCATCAGGCTTTCAGACAGATGTACATTCTGCACGGCAACATTTTTAGGGACAACAAGATTCAGGTCAGTGTGTGCAAAATTCCAGATCGCATGGATACCGTTTGCAATCAGCATCCGGCTCACCTCAATTGCGTGTTCCTTCGGCAATGTCAATGCGGCAATTTCCACCTCATGGTCTTTCAGGAAATCCGGTATCTCATCTGTCATACGGATGGGAATACCCCGCACGATTTTCCCCTTGAGTTCAGGATTGTTGTCAAACAAACCAATGATGCGGAAGCTGTTTTTCTCAAAATTTGTATAATTCGCCAAAGCCTGACCAAGATGGCCGACTCCGATGATAATGACATTATGTACCCGGTCCAGACCGAGAATCTTAGCAATTTCCTCCCTGAGATATTGCACATTGTAACCATATCCCTGCTGTCCGAATCCACCGAAATTATTCAGATCCTGACGAATCTGGGATGCAGTCACCTTCATCTGCTGACTGAGCTCACCGGAAGAAATTCTCTCTACTCCTGCTTCCTGAAGCTCGCCAAGGTAACGGTAATAGCGGGGCAGTCTTTTAATGACGGCTTTCGAAATTTCCTTCTGGCTCATATGAAGACCTCCTTGTAACTAAATATCATTATATGTAATTGTTTATTTTTTGTCAAAGTATTTCTGCCCTTGCTCTTGCTTTACAGTTTGTACATTGTTGTTCAGTTACCTGCCAAAGGACACTGCTCATTTGGCTGTTTCTGAACGTAATACTCTCCACTGGACTGCATGAGAAATGGACTGCATGTGAATACCATTCCCGGCAGGCCAGTGAACTGTGTATTGTTCATATAAGCATCTTAATAACAGAACCCCTTGTTTTATGCTCAGTTTCCGCTATAATCTTGAAGGTAAACTGTCTCTGGCCGGTAAAGCGGCCGTACGCTCAATAACTTAAGTAAGGCAGGCCTAAGTATGATTCTCTCATGTCAGAACATTTGTAAGTCTTTCGGATCTGAAGAGATCCTGAAGGACGTATCTTTTCATATAGAAGAAAGGGAAAAGGCAGCACTGATCGGTGTGAACGGTGCAGGAAAATCCACCCTGCTTCGCATTATCACCGGTTCTCTTCAGCCGGATTCAGGAAGTGTAACCATTGCCCATGGAAAAACCATCGGATATCTGGCGCAGTACCAGGACCTTGAATCGGATGAGACCATCTATCAGGAAGTCCGTAAATCCAAGCAGGACATTCTGGAGATGGAACAGACTCTCAGGGATATGGAACAGCAGATGAAGACAGTTCAAGGAGAAGACGCAGATGCTCTTATGAACCGATACACAGAACTGATGCACATCTTTGAACTGAAAAATGGATATGCGGCAGAAAGTGAAATCACTGGCGTTCTAAAGGGCCTTGGTTTTTCAGAAAAGGATTTTGACCGCAAGCTGGCATCTTTATCCGGCGGTCAGAAGACCCGTGTTGTACTTGGAAAACTGCTCCTGACCAAACCGGATATCCTTTTGCTCGATGAGCCGACCAATCATCTGGACCTGGCTTCGATTGAATGGCTGGAGACATTCCTGATCAATTATCCGGGAGCCGTTCTGATTGTATCCCATGACCGGTATTTCCTTAACCGGATCGTAACCCGGGTTGTCGAAATCGAAAATGGAAGGTCCATGAGCTTTGAGGGAAACTATAACCAATACAGTCAGAAAAAATCCATTGTCCGTAAAGCACAATATAACGCATGGGCAAAACAGCAAAACGAAATAAAGCATCAGGAAGCCGTTATTTCAAAACTGAAACAGTTTAATCGTGAAAAATCCATCAAACGCGCGGAATCACGGGAGAAAATGCTTGGGAAAATGGAGGTTCTGGAAAAGCCGCAGGAAGTCAGTGCCGATATGCGTCTTGAACTGAAGCCCAGGGTAGAAAGCGGAAAGGATGTGCTGACAGTCACCGGGCTGTCTAAGAGCTTTCCGGGTCTGAATCTGTTCCAGAATCAGTCCTTTGCAGTCCGCAAGGGTGAAAGAGTTGCCATTATCGGTGATAATGGAACCGGAAAATCTACCATTCTGAAAATGATCAATGGTCTGGAGCATCAGGATGCCGGACAGATCACTCTTGGGTCCAAAGTGCATATCGGTTACTATGATCAGGAGCAACAGCTGCTTGATCCGGAAAAGACCATCTTTGAACAGATCTCAGATGATTATCCTTCCCTTACAGAGACAGAAATCAGGAATGTGCTTGCAGCATTCCTGTTTACCGGGGATGATGTATATAAGAGGATTTCCTCCATCAGTGGTGGTGAGCGCGGAAGGGTTTCTCTTGCCAGACTGATGCTTTCAGAGGCTAATTTTCTGATTCTTGATGAGCCGACCAACCACCTTGATATTATATCGAAGGAAATACTGGAAGATGCGCTCAATGAATATACCGGAACTGTTCTGTATGTCAGTCACGACCGGTATTTTATCAATCAGACGGCGACAAGAATCCTGGAGCTGACAAATCATACGCTGGTAAATTATATCGGAAATTACGATTATTATATAGAAAAAAAGCAGGAACTGACCAGGGCTTATGCCTCCTCTCCGGATTCTGCAGATATAGGAAATACCACCGGCAATGCTGAATCTGAAACCGCTTCCGGTACAGAGAGGACAATTGGGGCAGATATCCTGTCACATGCAGAGGAGGATACATCTGCATCTTCTGTCTCGCAGAAGTCAGGAAAATCTGACTGGCAAGCCCAGAAGGAGGAGCAGGCGAGATTACGCCGAAAGGAGAATCAGATCCGGAAGATCGAGGAGGAAATTGAGAAACTGGAGGAAAGAAATAAAAGCATAGATGCAGAATTTCTGAAACCGGAAACAGGGACTGATCTTGCAAAATGCCAATCACTATCGCAGGAGCAGAAACAGAACAATGACAGACTTGCAGAGTTGTATGAACAGTGGGAAGCTGCTTCCGATGCAGAAATCTGACATGGTATATAAAAAGCTGCCACAGAAGGCCGTATTCAAAAGGAGATACGGTTCGTGGCAGCTTTATTACACATAAAAATTCATATTATGAGATTGGGTCAAAAGGTTAATGAATAAGACAATTTCATGAACATATATCATTGACCCATTACATCATCTGATATCCGGAAAACTATACCAAATAATATATGAGAAAGAAAATATCAGAGCATCTTCTCCAGCGTATCCCGGATTGCCAGGATAAAGGCCTCGGAATCCAGAGTTTCTGCATCAGGCAGTGTTGTGATTCTTGCAAGATCTCCTGTCATTTTTCCGGACTCAATCGTTGCGATTGTTGCCTGTTCCAGTTTGTCAGCAAAGCGGATCAGCTCAGGAATCGCATCGAGCTCGCCGCGCTTGCGCAGAGCTCCGGTCCAGGCAAAAATAGTAGCTACGGAGTTTGTGGAGGTCTTTTCTCCCTTCAGATATTTGTAATAATGTCTCTGAACTGTTCCGTGTGCAGCTTCATATTCGAAATAGCCATGGGGTGATACAAGAACAGAGGTCATCATGGCAAGGGAACCGAATGCAGAGGAAAGCATATCGCTCATCACATCTCCGTCATAATTCTTGCATGCCCAGATGAAGCCTCCCTCGGATTTCATGATTCTGGCGACTGCATCATCGATCAAAGTATAGAAATAGGTGATGCCAGCAGCTTCGAACTTGTTCTTATACTGCGTATCATACATTTCCTGGAATATATCCTTGAACCGATGGTCATACGTTTTGGAGATCGTATCTTTTGTTGCAAACCACAGATCCTCTTTTCTGGACAGCGCAAATTCAAAACAGCTCCTGGCAAAGCTTGTAATGGACTGATCCAGATTGTGGGTTCCCTGCACGACACCAGGTCCGTCAAACTGATGCACAAGTTCTTTCTGCGTGATGGTACCGTCCTCCGATGTATAAACCAGCTCTACTCTTCCAGCCTTTGGGACGCGCATTTCCACATTTCTGTATACATCACCGTAAGCATGACGGGCAATTGTGATGGGCTTTTTCCAGCATTTTACAACAGGGTCAATTCCTTTTACCAGAATAGGTGTCCGGAAAACCGTGCCATCCAGCATAGCACGGATGGTCCCGTTCGGACTCTTCCACATTTCCTTCAGATTGTATTCCTTTACGCGTGCCGCATTCGGAGTGATGGTTGCGCATTTTACAGCAACACCATATTTCTTTGTGGCTTCTGCAGAATCCCTGGTCACCTGATCATTGGTCTCATCACGATGCTTCAGTCCCAGATCATAATATTCGGTCTTCAGATCAATGTAAGGAGTCAGCAGATCATCCTTAATCATCTGCCAGAGAATCCGGGTCATTTCGTCTCCGTCCATTTCAACAAGCGGTGTCTTCATCTGAATTTTTTCCATAGTTGTACTCCTGCTTTCTTTGCTGTTTTCGCGTGAAATCTGGTCCCTTACATCTTCTGGATACGATCAATTGCCTCTACGGTTTTCTCATAGGTGCCAAAAGCCGTGAGACGGAAGAAATGCTCTCCACTTGGTCCGAAACCGGATCCAGGTGTTCCCACTACATGCACTTCTGAAAGAAGATGATCAAAGAAGTCCCACGATGTCATATTGTCCGGTGTCTTCAGCCAGATATAAGGAGCATTAACGCCACCATATACCGTATATCCGGCATCCTTGAGACCATGATAGATATAGTGTGCGTTCTTCTGATAGTATCCGACCTGTTTCTGAATCTCCTTCTGTCCTTCCGGAGTGAAGACTACAGCGCCTGCCTTCTGAATAATATAAGGCGCGCCATTGTACTTGGTGCCATGACGTCTCGCCCAGAGATCCCGCATGGCAACACCATTGGCGTCACGGAGATCCTTCGGTACCACCGTAAAGCCCAGGCGGACACCGGTAAATCCCGCATTCTTGGAGAAGCTGCGGATCTCAATGGCGCAGGTTCTTGCTCCTTCGCACTCATAGATGGAATGCGGAACATCCTTTTCAGTGATATAAGCCTCATAGGCAGCATCATAGAGAATGACTGCGCCGATTCTGTTCGCGTAATCCACCCAGCCCTGCAGCTGTTCCTTGCTGATTGTCATTCCTGTCGGATTATTCGGATAGCAGAGGTAAATGATATCCGGATTTTCCTTCGGGAATTCCGGCGTGAAATTGTTGGACTCGGTACAGGGCATGTAGATGAAATTGGCATATCTCTGCTCTGATGGAATCCATGCACCGGAACGGCCGGCCATGACATTGGAATCCACATATACAGGGTAAACCGGGTCACAGACAGCTACCTTTGCGTCTTCGCTGAAAATCTCCTGAATATTGCCGGAATCACTTTTGGCCCCATCTGAGACAAATACCTCATCGGCATAGACCTCACAGCCCCGGCCCTTATATTCTTCTACAATGGCATTTCTCAGGAAATCATATCCCAGATCGGGTGCATAACCGTGAAAGGTCTCCTTGTGTCCCATCTCATCAACAGCCTTGTGGAGTTCATCAATGATAGCCGGAACCAGGGGCTGGGTCACATCACCGATGCCCAGGCGGATGATATTGGCATCCGGATTTGCCTCCGTATAGGCAGCAACCTTCTTCGCAATGGTTGAAAACAGATAGCTTCCCTGCAGGCGCAGATAATTCTGATTCGCTTTAAACATGAATTATTTCTCCTCTCTGTACTTTAATGCAGCGGCCACAAACCCTCTGAACAGCGGATGCGGACGATTCGGACGGCTCTTGAATTCCGGATGTGCCTGCGTTCCTACATAGAAGGGATGATCCTCCCGCTTCAATTCAATCATCTCAACAATATGGCCATCCGGTGAAATGCCTGAAAGAACCATGCCGGCATCTGTAAGTGGTTTCCGGTAATCATTGTTCACTTCATATCTGTGTCTGTGACGTTCATGGATCAGGCTGGAACCGTACAGCTCACGCGCAATGGTTCCCTCCTTCAGCTCACAGGGATAAGAGCCAAGACGCAGGGTACCTCCAAGATCGGTGACATCATTCTGGTCAGGCATCAGTGCGATAACAGGATGCATTGTGTCCGGATCGAGCTCAATGCTGTGCGCATCATGATAACCGCAGACATTTCTCGCATATTCAATTATGGCAACCTGCATGCCCAGGCAGAGACCGAGGTAGGGGATTTTATGTGTGCGTGCAAATTCCGCTGCCACAATCATTCCATCAACCCCGCGATCACCAAATCCACCAGGTACAATGATTCCGTCCATGTCACCAAGAATATCATCAACATTGTCATGATTGAGCTTCTCAGAGTCAATCCATGCCAGTTCAACCTCTGCACTGTTCTTGATCCCGCCATGCTTCAGTGCTTCTACTACGCTGAGATATGCATCGTGCAGAGCAATGTACTTACCGACCAGTGCAATGGTGACGTGATGCTTCAGGTTGCGCAGGTCCTCAACCATATCTGTCCAGTCTGAGAGATCCGGCTGTGGATCCGGAAGCTGCAGGCACTCCAGTACCACATCTGCAAGTCTTTCCTTTTCCATAGCCAGAGGCGCCTCATACAGGTACTCAACATCCAGATTCTGCAGAACATGGCTGCTTGGTACGTTACAAAACAGAGCAATTTTATCCTTAAGGCCCTGTGTAAGAGGATATTCTGAGCGGCAGACGAGGATATCCGGCATGATACCGATGCTTTGCAGTGCCTTTACGGAGGTCTGGGTCGGTTTTGTCTTAAGTTCTCCTGAAGCTTTCAGGTATGGAATCAGGGTGACATGAATCATGATGGCATTTTCATGCCCGATGTCATGCTGAAACTGGCGGATTGCCTCCAGAAAAGGCTGACTCTCGATATCACCTACTGTACCACCCACTTCAATGATGGCAATCTTCTCCTCGTCTTCATTTTTTGCTCTGTAAAAACGGCTCTTGATTTCATTGGTAATATGGGGAATAACCTGTACAGTCCCACCACCATAGTCTCCATGGCGCTCCTTCTGCAGAACTGTCGAGTATACCTTACCGGTTGTCACATTGGAATTGTGGTCCAGGCTTTCATCGATAAAACGCTCGTAATGGCCCAGATCCAGATCTGTTTCAGTGCCATCATCCGTAACGAATACCTCACCATGCTGAATGGGGTTCATAGTACCAGGATCAACATTGATATAGGGATCAAACTTCTGCATGGTAACACTGTATCCTCTTGCTTTCAGAAGCCTGCCAAGAGATGCGGCAGTAATTCCCTTTCCAAGACCGGACACAACACCACCTGTTACAAATACGTATTTAACAGACATCCATTCCTCCTCCTTGCCGGGCTTCTCACGCCGCGACATGTCATGCTGCACAACCGCAGAGTTCAATAATTCTGAATCTAAATCTCTTAGTTTCCTTCAAAAGCATCACGTATTTCGTGATCCGGAACTTCCATGGGATAATTGCTGTCAAAGCAGGCCCTGCAGATCGGAAGGTCACCTACCATATCCTGCAGCTCACTGATTTTCATATAACCGAGAGAATCTGCGCCGATTCTGCGGCAAATTTCCTCCGTAGAATTCTGTGAGGCGATCAGCTGCTTATTAGAGGGAACATCCACACCAAAATAACAGGGGTATAAAAATGGCGGAGAGCTGATCCTTACATGTACCTCTTTGGCACCGCACTTTTTCATCGTGTGGATCAGATTCGTAATTGTTGTTCCGCGGACAATGGAATCGTCAACCAGCACAACCCTCTTCCCCTTTACAACAGATTTTATTACGCTGAGCTTGATCTTTACACTGGATTCACGCTCATCCTGGCTTGGTTTGATAAAGGTACGTCCTACGTAGCTGTTCTTGTGGAATGCAATGCCAAAGGGAATGCCTGATTCCATGGCAAAACCCTGGGCAGCAGCAATACCGGAATCCGGAACACCAACGACGAGATCCGCATCCACCGGGTAGGTTCTGGCAAGAGAAGCGCCCCCACGGATTCTGGCATCATATACGGCAATTCCATCAATCTTGGAGTCCAGACGTGCAAAATAAATATATTCAAAAATACAGCGGGCCTGCTTCTCACGGGGAATAACACAATCCATGAATTGAGAGTGAATCTCGCCATCTTTGTCGATGGTGACAATTTCTCCCGGTTTCACATCCCGTATGAATTCTGCATCAATGGAATGCAGCGCACAGCTTTCTGAGGCAATGATATAAGCGTTATCCCGCTTTCCAATGCAAAGGGGACGCAGCCCCCAGGGATCACGTACACCAATCAGCTTGCGGGGGCTCATCATAACCAGTGCATAGGCACCACGCAGCTGCGTTACTGCCTTCCTGACGGCTTCCTCAATACTCGGACATTTGACACGCTCCCGGGCAATGCAATATGCAATTACCTCGGAATCAATTGTGGTATGAAAAATTGCGCCGGAATTTTCCATCTGCTCGCGGAGCTCGTAGGCATTTACCAGGTTGCCATTATGCGCCAGTGCCAGTGACCCCTTGATATAATTCAGTACGAGGGGCTGCGCATTGTTTACATTCAGCGATCCTGAGGTAGAATAACGGACATGACCGACACCGATATTTCCCTTCAGCTGTGAGAGTTCATCACCCTTGAACACCTCATTGAGCAGACCGATCCCACGGTAGGAATGCACGCGCCCCTTCGGTCCGTTTGTATTTGATACGGCAATACCACAGGATTCCTGACCGCGATGCTGAAGAGCTTCCAGACCAAAGTAGATGGTCCTGCTGACCTCGCCTCCATCCAGATCATAGATTCCGAAAACACCACATTCTTCCTTTAAACCTGTTTCAAATCTTGTCATCCAAGTCCTCCGCTATTGTTATCAGACGATTGCTATACAAACGAAAAACTCACCCTCCGTCATCGTATTGCATATAGCTGGCAGAGATGTGAGTCTGTATCTATGGAGTGACACCCAGACAGGTCAGTGCGAGATTGATCGCCTCTCTCACAGCCTGGCTGCGGATCTCATTTCTGGTTCCTGAAAAATGATATTTCTGTACCACACATTTCTTATGATAGCAGCACCCAAGATAGACAAGTCCCGCAGGAAATTCCGGAGTGCCATCAGGGCCGGCGATTCCGGTAGATGACAGACACAGATCAGCTTTAGCGGTCCTCGCACCGCCCCTGGCCATCTGACGACAGACCTGTTCGGAAACTGCCGTATGCTTTCTGAGCGTTTTTTTCCGCACGCCGACCAGCTCGTTCTTGGCTTTGTCACAATAAGTAATAAAAGCCTCTTTCAGAACAATGGAAGCACCTGGGACATCTATTATTCTTGAAGCTATTGCACCACCGGTACAGGATTCCACCGTGGTGATCGTCAGATGGCTGTTTTTCAGAACCGTTACCAGCTTTTCCTCCTGCGATCTGCATGCTGATAAATCTGTCTGCTGCAGTACTTCCGTTTTCCTTTCCGCGGCCCTCTTCAGATCGCTGGCATCCGGTTTGTCAATTATTTTTTCTTCCATAGTAATCTGCTCCAGTAATCTGCTCCAAATGACTTGCTCCTGATCATTTCTGATTCCCAAGCACAGATTTATTCTTGATCAGATAATCCAGCAGTGAAATCACAGTCAGAGCCGTTGCGACTGTAATCAGCACAATCTCGAACGGTCTCCATCCCGGAACAGCAAGCAGTAGAACAATGATCATGACCATCTGGGAAATGGTTTTTGCCTTTCCCCAGTAGCTGGCAGCAATCACAAGTCCATTATCTGCTGCAATCAGACGAAAACCGCTGATGATAAATTCACGGGAGATAATGATCACAACGACAAATGCCGGAATTCTTCCGTTTCCTGCAAAAAGAATCAATGCTGAGCATACCAGCAGCTTGTCAGCCAGCGGATCCATGAATTTTCCGAAATCCGTTATGAGGTTGTACTTGCGGGCGATATATCCGTCGGCGGTATCGGTAAGACTTGCCGCAATAAAAATGATCAATGCCACATATCCGGCCCATTTCTGAGGCAGATACATAAAGATCACAAAGAAGGGAATCATGATCATGCGTAGACAGGTTAATTTATTCGGTAAATTCATATTTGCGCTCCCTTTTCCAGCTGGTCTGTCATTATTCTCCGGTTTTATTCAGAAGAGATTCTGTATCCTCATCAGCAAGTACGCCGATCAGATCATACTCCAGTGCACCGGTAATAGTAGCTTTTACAAAATCGCCGGTATTCAGTTCATCCTGTGTCTGAATAAACACCAGACCATCAATATTCGGCGTATCTGCATAGGTCCTTCCCACATAAGCATTTTCACTGCTCATATATCCTTCAATAAAGACGTCCAGCGTACGCCCGATCAGCTTTTCGTTTCTTTCCTTTGATACTTCCTGCTGCAATGTCATAAGACGATCCTGACGGGTCTTCTTTGTTTCATCATCCAGCTGTCCATCAAATGAAGCCGCTGGTGTACCTTCTTCCTGGGAATAGGTGAAAACACCAAGGCGGTCAAATTTCATTTCCTTTACAAAACGGCAGGCGTCCTCGTGCTGCGCTTCTGTCTCCCCTGGGAAGCCGGTAATCAATGTAGTGCGGAGTGCAATATCCGGGATTTCCGTGCGAAGATTCTGAATGATATGAACGAGATCATCATGACTTGTTTTCCTGCCCATGCGCTTCAGAATTTCATCATTTGCATGCTGGATCGGCAGATCCAGATAATGACAGACCTTCGGAAGTCTTTTCATGGCATCGATCATCTCAGGATAAATCTCCTCCGGATAACAATACAAAACCCGGATCCAGCGTATACCATCTATTTCCGAGAGCTTTTCGAGAAGAACATGGAGCATTTTCCTGCCATAGAGATCAATCCCATAGCGGGTTGTTTCCTGGGCCACCAGAATCAGTTCCTTTACGCCGTCCCGTGCAAGACTCTCCGCCTCTTCCAGAAGCTCCTCCATTGGAACGCTCCGATAAGGCCCCCGCATACCGGGAATTGCACAATAGGTGCAATGCTTATCGCATCCCTCCGCAATTTTCAGATATTCGTAAAAGCCTCCGGTAGTTACGATCCGTTTCTTTGCATTTTCAGGTATCCCGGTCAGAGGCTCCAGAATGGAGGGACGCAGCCCTTCTTCTGTCTGCAGAAGTGCATCCTCAATCCGGTTATAGCTGTTGGTACCGATAATGGCATCTACTTCAGGGATTTCATCGAGCACCTCCTGACGGTATCGCTCAGCTACACATCCTGTTACAATCAGACTCCGGCAATGTCCCTCTGTTTTGTATCGGGCCATATCAAGGATCGTCTGAATGCTCTCCTCCTTCGCAGAGTCAATGAAACAGCAGGTGTTGATAATGATAATATCCGCCTCTGTCTCATCATCCGTCATCGTATAGCCATGTCCGGCGAGCTTTCCAAGCATCCTTTCTGAGTCAACCAGATTTTTGTCGCATCCCAATGAAATAAAGAGAACTTTTCGGGTATTACTGGTCAGCGTCATCATCTTCCTCTTCACGTGGGAGAATATTTACCTTGCCTTCATAAAGCTCGTCTACAGCGATGGAAAGAGGTTTTCTTTCCTTGCCATTTTTGTCATAGGCGTTAATTTTAGGCTGCGCACCATCAATGAGCTGACGAGCTCTCTTGGCTGTAGCCAGAACGATGGAATAACGGCTTGTAACAAGCGGCGCCTCTTCCTGGTCCTGTCCCTTGTTGATCTGCTCAATCATTTCTACATATGACGGATGTATCATTTTCTATCCTCTCTTTCTTCATTTTCTTTCTTCATTTTCTTCAACTGCATAGCTCTGTTTCAGTTCCTGCCGGATTTCACGGATAAATGCCCTCTGATGACCTGTCTGCCAGTGCTGCGCCTGAATCATAGCATGCAGCTGGTCCACACACTCCTCCAGATCATCGTTTACAAGGATATAATCATATTGATCCATGCTCTCTGACTCTTCAACAGCCCTTGCCATGCGCTGGCTTATGACCTTCTGGCTTTCCGTGCCTCTTCCGGTCAGGCGCCGTTCCAATTCACAGGCACTTGGCGGTGTCACAAAAATCAGCACTGTATCCGGTCTTTTGGCCTTCACCTTCAATGCGCCCTGGATTTCTATCTCCAGAATGACGTCCTTACCGCTGTCAAGCTTTTCATCAACGTAAGCAGCCGGCGTCCCATAGGAATGATTCACATACCGTGCATATTCCAGGAATGCATCATCTTCAATCATGCGGGAAAACTCTTCTTCGGTTTTGAAAAAATAATCAACGCCTTCCCTTTCTCCCGGGCGCGGACTGCGGGTTGTAACGGAAACAGAAAGAGCATAGTTATCGTACTTTTCAAGGAGTCTCTTCATCAGAGTTCCTTTGCCGGATCCTGAAAATCCGGACAAAATCACCAGCAAGCCCTGGCTCATGACAGATCATCGGTCCTTTCTTCTTGTATTTCAATAGCTTTCTCGGAATCTGTGGTTTCCTCCTCTGATGCAGCAAAAGAACCAGGATCACCACATTGATTAAAACGACGCGTAATCGTTTCAGGCTGGAGTGCTGAAAGCAGTACACGTCCATCTGCAAGCACGAGAACAGCTTTCGTCTTACGGCCCTGGCTGGCATCAATCAGCATGCCGTTCTCTCTGGCATGCGAGACAAGTCGTTTGACAGGAGCGGCTACCGGACTGACGACAGCAAAGACCTTATCGGTATTTACCGCGTTTCCAAACCCAATATTCATCAAAAATGACATCTGAACACCTCCAGATGAACCTCTCCTGATCCAGTCCGGGACCAGGGAGATATTCTCTGACATAACCAGGAAATCCTGCCCGGGAGATGCCCTCTGACACAACCTGGAAATCCGGCATGGAAAATACTTTCTGACATAACTAAGAAATTATATCCTTGAAACAACAAAAAAACAACAGCAAAAAGAATACCGCATACAAAATTATTCTATGTTTTGTAATTATTCTATGTTTTGTACCTGCTCACGGATTTTCTCAATCTCAGTCTTCAGTTCAACGCCTGTATTGGACGTCTCCAGATCATTGGCCTTGGACAGGATGGTATTCGCTTCCCGGTTCATTTCCTGAGCCAGAAAATCAAGCTTCCTTCCGATATCCGTTCCGACAGCGAGCGTTTCACGCATACTCTGAATATGGCTTTTCAGACGCACAGTCTCCTCATCGGTACAGATCTTGTCGGCAAAAAGAACCACCTCCGCAGCAATTCTGCTGTCATCTATCTGTGAATCCTGCAGGAGCTCATGGGTCTTCTCCTCCAGTCTCTGACGATATTCCTCCATGATCTGAGGCTCCCTGGCCATGATCCTGTCCACGTTGCTGTCCATTTCATTCAGCTTATCAAGCAGATCTGCCCGGAGATTCTCTCCCTCTGCATTACGCGTATTGCGAAAGCTCTCTGCAGCGCTCCGGATCACTCCGGCAAGGTCCTTCCAGAGTGCATCCTCATCCATTTCCTGCTCTTCCGTTGTCAGAACATCCGGGAAATTCATGAGTTTATGAACCGTGATGTCATTCGGGACCGCAAAGCTCTGTTCAATCTGGGATGCATAGTCGATATATTGCTTTGCAATTTCGGGATGGTAAAGCAGTCTGATGCTTCCTTCTGTAAAATCCTCATAGGTGATAAAAATGTCTATCTTTCCACGCTTTGCATATTCCTTCATAAGACCGCGGATTTTTGATTCAAAGGGGCTGAATTTCTTTGGCGCCCGGATATTAAATTCCAGGAAGCGGTGATTTACGGACTTTAATTCCACGCTGATCTTCTGACGTTCATTCTGTATCTCTGCCCGCCCAAAACCAGTCATGCTGTATATTTTTGACATATAAAAACTCCCTGACAGGTCTGCAATGTCAGACTTGTCTTCGAACCTGAACATACAAATACAGAGTAATTATAAGTCCGTTTCTTTGGACATGTCAATTCCGGAATATAGTTGGAATTCCTTCTTTTATTGTGTATAATGTAAGAAGTTATACATAAAAATCTGTGCAGTTTATACGGCAATTGACCGTATATAAATGTATCTAATTGATAATAAACAGGCAATATTAAATAACAGAGGATATTCTATGGCACTAGACGGCATTACAATTTCAAATATACGTTCGGAGCTTCAGGCAGCCCTTGCAGGTGGTCATATTGCAAAAATCATTCAGCCGGAACCGGATGAGCTGATTTTTACAGTAAAAAGCCATGCAAAGACGTTCCGCCTTCTGCTTTCCGCAAATGCCTCTCTTCCGCTGGTTTATCTCACCTCAACAAACAAGAAAGCACCTGTCAGTGCACCGAATTTCTGTATGCTTCTGCGAAAGCATCTATCCGGCGGCCTTCTTGAATCAGTGACACAGCCAGGACTTGAGAGGGTGCTGTCTTTCAACATCCTTCACAGAGATGAAATGGGGGACCCGCGAAACTGGAGTCTGAAGGTAGAGCTGATGGGAAAGCACAGCAACATCATCCTGGTAGATGACACCAATACAATCGTGGATTCCATCAAGCGGGTCTCTTTCAACGTCAGCTCTGTAAGGGAGGTTTTACCGGGCCGTACCTACTTTATTCCTGAGACACAGAATAAGACAGATCCTCTTGATATTTCCGCGGAAGCCTTTGCGTCGGCCGTTTTTTCAAGGGATGCCTCCGTTATGAAGGCAATTTACGGCGGACTGCGGGGGATTTCTCCTGTAATCGCAGAAGAAATCTGTTTCCGTTCCGGCATCGACAGCGATGCATCAGCATCCGGTCTTGATGAAACAGAACGCCTGCATCTCTTTCATACATTTTCACTGCTTATGGAGGATGTTCGCAGCGAGGTGTTTATGCCCGCTATCTATTACAAAGGCAAGGAACCGTTTGAATTTTCTTCCGTTACGCTGACACAGTACAGTAATCTGCGGCAGGAGAAATTTTCATCCATATCTGCTCTTCTGGAACGCTACTATGCAGAGAAGGAGCTTCGGACCAGAATACATCAGCGGTCCATGGATCTGCGTAAGGTGGTGCAGACCAGCCTGGAACGTAACGGACGTACACTTCAGCTCCAGGAAAAGCAGATGCATGACACAGAAAAACGGGAAAAATACCGCATCTATGGTGAACTGCTGCACACATATGGTTACACCCTTGCACCGGGAGCCCGGGAACTGAAAGCTGTCAATTATTACAACAATATGCCAGTAACCATCCCCCTGGATCCGACAATGAGTCCTGCGCAGAATGCAAAAAAATATTTTGAACGCTATGACAAGCTCAAACGCACGGCAGAGGCTCTGGAAGACCGGATCCGTGGCACAGAGGCTGATGTGGAGCACCTGGAAAGCATCGCTGCTTCTCTGGAAACTGCCCGGGATGAGAAGGATCTGCAGGAAATCCGGCAGGAGCTTGAAGACTATGGATATCTTCGTCACCACGGTCCGTCCGGAAAAAAGAAAAAGCAGGAAGCGGCTTTGCCTCTGCACTATATTTCAAGTGATGGATTTGATATGTACGTCGGCAAAAACAATTTCCAGAATGATCTTGTTACCTTCAAAATTGCAAACGGCAGTGACTGGTGGTTTCATGCCAACGATATCCCGGGTTCACATGTCATCGTAAAGACAAATGGAAAGGAAGTGCCGAACCGCACATTTGAAGAGGCGGGCAGACTCGCAGCATATTACTCAAAGGCAAAGAATGCACCAAAGGTAGAAATCGATTATACACAAAGAAAGAATCTCCACAAGCCGGGTGGTGCCCGCCCTGGATTCGTTCTTTACCACACCAATTATTCATTGATGGCGGAACCGGACATATCGGATATCCGGGAAATCTGACAACTTTCAAAGTGTGAGGAAAAATATGGCAGGTATGCATACAGCAAATAAGCCCCCATTGTCGGGAGGTAATCGGAAATTGAGAGGAAAGACAGGCGCAGCTTCTGATCAGCCGGTCAGAAAAAAGCTGAATCACCGGGTTTTTGCAGACATTCAGACCGGGCTTACAAAAGAACAGGTTGCAGAATATACCAGATGCGGCTGGGACAACCGCGCGGTTGCACCGCCCTCAAAGACCGTAGGTCAGATTATCAAGGGAAATACGCTGACCTATTTCAACGGAATCTTTCTGCTTCTGTCGGTCCTGCTGATCATAGCCGGATCCTATAAGGATCTTTCCTTCCTTCCAATCATCATTGCAAATGCGATGATCGGAATCGTACAGGAGATTGCAGCCAAAAACACCCTGGACAAACTGAACGTATTAAATGCGCCCAGGGCAAAAGTAGTCCGTTCCGGGAAAGTACATACCATTCCGGCAGAAAAGCTGGTCCTCGATGATATTGTGATTTTTTCTGCCGGCAATCAGATTCCCGCAGATGCTGTTGTCATGGACGGGCAGGTAAAGGTAAATGAATCCCTTCTGACAGGTGAATCTGATGAGATTACCAAAAAACCCGGTGACCAGCTCATGTCCGGTTCCTTTATCGTTTCCGGAAGCTGTTATGCCAGACTTGAAAAAATCGGAGCAGATTCCTATATCAATAAGCTGACCTCTCAGGCGAAGAAAGCCAGGGAGGGAGAACAATCCGAAATGATCCGCTCCCTGAACCGGATCGTCATGATTGCAGGCATCTGCATCATCCCGATTGGGATTCTGCTCTTCTATCAGTCCTACTGGCAGCAGGGCCTGGAGCTTCAGGAGAGTATTACATCTATGGTAGCGGCAGTGATCGGCATGATCCCGGAGGGATTGTATCTTCTGTCCAGTGTCACACTTGCCGTAAGTACAGGACGGCTTGCCCTGAAAAAGGTTCTCGTACATGATATGAAATGTATCGAAACCCTGGCAAGGGTTAATGTTCTCTGTGTAGATAAGACCGGAACCATCACTGAGAACAAAATGCTGGTTGAGGATGTGCTGACCCTCCCGCCCTACGAGGAGGACCCTTCGATTCCATCCATTGAAGAACTTTTAAGTGATTTTTCGGCAGCACAGAAGGCTGATAACATCACCATGGCAGCTATGAAGGAGCATTTTACTGAAACCTCAGGGGCACAGCCTCTTGCGGTCACAGGTTTTTCTTCAGCGTACAAATATTCCAGTGCCACATTTCCGAGTGGTGCGTATATGCTGGGTGCTCCGGAATTTCTGCTCAAAGATGACTATGACCTCTATAAGGAAAAGATCGAGGAGCAGAGCAGAAAGGGATATCGTGTTCTTGTATTTGGAAAATATCAGGGAGATCCGGATGGAAATGCACTGACCGGAAAGGTCACTGCTCTCTGCCTGGTGGTTGTAAAAAATAAGATCCGTAAGGACGCTGCGAAGACCTTCCAGTTTTTCCATCGCCAGAATGTGGAGGTTAAGGTTATTTCCGGAGATAATCCGGTGACGGTATCCGAGGTGGCAAGGCAGGCAGGAATTGCCAATGCTGACCTGTATATTGATGCTTCTACACTGAAAACCAGGGAAGACATTTTTGACGCTGTAACACGATATACGGTTTTTGGACGTGTGACACCTAATCAGAAAAGAGAATTTGTGCATGCGCTGAAGGCACATGGACGTACCGTAGCAATGACAGGAGATGGTGTCAATGATGTGCTGGCGCTCAAGGATGCCGACTGCTCTGTTGCAATGGCTGCCGGATCCGATGCTGCAGCTCAGGCATCTCAGCTCGTTCTTCTTGACAATGATTTCGCGCATATGCCGGAGATCGTCATGGAAGGACGGCAGGTAGTAAACAATATGGAGCGCTCCGGCAGTCTCTTTCTTGTAAAGAACATCTTCTCTCTTTTGCTGGCGGTTTTCTCCATTATTGCTGGATTCACCTATCCTCTGCGGCCCTCACAGATTTCTCTGATCAGTATGTTTACGATCGGCCTTCCCGGATTTCTGATGTCTCAGATTCCCGATCACACCCTGATTCGTGGAAAATATATGAACAATGTGCTGCTGAAGGCAATGCCCGCCGCCTTAACAGATTTCATCGTTGTGGCCAGTCTGGTAGTTTTTGGAGAGGTATTTGATGTCAGCTCTGTGGATATCTCCACCGCATGCGCCATTCTGATGGCAATTGTCGGATTTATGATCCTCTTCCATATTATCAAGCCGATGGATCGTTTCAAAACAGCAATCTGGCTGATCTGTGTGGCAGGTATGACTCTGTTTCTTCTGCTGTTCCATTCCTTCTTCGGGATCACGGGAATGTCCATGCGATGCATCATGCTGTTTGTTGTATTCTCGATCACGACGGAACCGATTCTGCGCTATCTGATCAAGCTGACGCGACTTGTAAATATAGGGTATAACCGGATAAAGGATTTTATAGCCGGCAAACTTCATGGTTGAATATCGCATATGTTTCTAGCCTGAACAGGCAGTCCATTAGCTTTTATTCCGAATGCAGTACCTGTACATGATTTAATATAAAATGATATAAAAACACCGCAGATATATCATGTGTTTCATGATTGATCTGCGGTGTTTTGGAATCTGCAATAATGCAGTTTGTACAGTCTCTATCTTGTCCTGTACGTATTCAATGTTCAGCCATCCTGTATGTAATCATGGGTTTATCATCAGACAGGATATGCCTTGTCGTCTTTGTCTGCCTTTGTGGCATCAATGCCGGTCTTCTGTGCATCTCTGTATTTGAAGAAATCCATAGCAACCTGCGGGAACAGTGCATAGCTGAGGGTATCCTCCGGCTGCTCCTTGTAGGCCGCAACATCCTTCTCAAACTTATCCATTTCCGGCGGAAGATCATCTGCTGGACGATGTGTGATCGGCTTTGTATCTCCCAGGGCTTTCTTCTGAAGCTCGGGATTTACCGGATCAGTTGTCTTTCCATATTTTCCTGCGAGAACATCCTTTGTCTCCTGGGTAATCATCTTGTAACGCTCACCCATGATAACATTGAAGACTGCCTGTGTTCCTACGATCTGGGAAGACGGTGTTACCAGCGGCGGATTTCCAAGATCCTTACGAACCTTCGGAACCTCCTCAAGAACATCATAATATCTGTCCTCAGCATGCTGCTGCTTCAGCTGGCTGGTAAGGTTGGAAAGCATGCCGCCCGGAACCTGGTATACAAGTGTTTTGATATTGACACCCATGTTCTTCGGATTCAGCAGGCCATTATCCAGGCATTCATCACGATATGGACGGAAG
>JBJEMO010000010.1:0-3305 GCA_051879715.1 Bilifractor sp. | reverse complement strand
CCTCTGATAGAAGACTCCGATGTTGTTTATACAGTTTCCCAGCAACTGCTCGTCTCCGCTTTTCTCGCAGAGCGGAAGTGCTATGAGGGCAGTGGACAGCGCATCGTCGAGCTTGTCATTTATGTAGAAATAATATGACATCATGTCGTATATGCGTGCCTCTGATTCGATGGACTGATTTCTGCCGTAAGATTTTTTCTCGGAAACAAGACCCTCGTCGTATCCAAAGGAGAGAAGTTCATTTCCGAGGCGGATACGATGCATTCCCGTCACTTCCTCCCATCTGCTGAAGAGCGAATCTATCTCTGCTGCTGACAGGTTAAGCACGGAAAGAACGGCCAAAAATATTAGGGTAATCGCTTTTTTCATATTCCGGTCGGTGTGGTCCGGGACAAATATAGTGATTTTTGGGAGGAAACAAGGCATTCCCTTGTGGTTTTTAACTGATAATCGAAAACTGCTTTTTATGGTGCTGTAGGCATACCTACGTAATAAAAATCACTACTGTCCCGTTTAAACTAATTAATACTGAATAAGTTAGGATATTCGTCAGTTGAAACGAAATTTTGATTTTTGTTAAACAATTGATTTATAGGCACTTTCTCAAATAACACAAAGCCTAACGTTTGAGAAATTGGTAAGCGTCTCCGCGATGACGCATTGACATGAAGAGGCGATCCATCTACCTTTGCGAGAAAAGGACAAGAAGATGGAAGGATCAACATCAGCGCTGGCCATAGAGCGTTATAGCAAAGTCATAGAAGACTACAGATCAAAGCTTGGGGAGAATCCTGACTTGAAACTACGGGAGTATTGTAAGGAAACTCATACTTACTATCGTGGCCTCATAGATTGGTTGGAACGCTACGGACCCGATAGCCGTGGAATGAAGAGTGAGGCTTGTGTCAAAAATGGTGACGGAACAGCGGTCTTAGAATCAGAGGGAACCTTCATACAGTTTGTTCCTTCAGGCAAGTCAACGTCAGGCAATCTCCGAGGCGTAAGCATCACTTTCCCCGATGGCGTGAACCTCACGCTTCAGGAGAGCAGCGTGGAGAGTATAATCAGTCTGCTGAACATCTATAAATCACGCTTGGGAGGGGTGAAGCCATGTTCGGACTAGAAAGCGGCACCAGATACTTCATGTGCCAGCATCCGGTAAATATGCGCAAGGGCATAGACTCTCTGTTCAATCTTATTGTATCGGAATCCCCGATGTCGCCGATGGCGGGTGATGTGTTCGTGTTCTTCTCGAAGAACCGTCAATCCGTAAAGCTCTTGAAGTGGGACACGGATGGCTTTCTTCTATATCAGAAACGTCTGGAAAGAGGATCTTTCGAAATGCCCCGGAAGAATGCCGAAACTGGCTATTACGAGCTCTCGTGGGAGACGTTCAACTTCATAATGTCCGGCGTCTCGCTGGATAGCGTAAGGTTCCGCAAGCGCTACAGAACGCGCTTTATGGAGATAAGATAAACATCTCATTATCAATAAAATAAATCGCAAAACCCTTGCTTTTCCCATAAATAATGCGTATCTTTATGCTATGGGAAAGGATATGATGATCAAAATATTGCAGAACCAATTGGAGGTAGCGAATGCGACTATCGCCAATCTCAATGAGACCATCAAGTCCATGGAAGCGAGGTTCAATGCTACCATAGATGAGCTGAAGAAGACCAACGCCAATCTCGAATCCCTTCTCAAAGAACGCGACGAGTCTCTCGGCAAGGCTGCCAGCCAGATGCGCGGACTGAAGGCAACTTACCTTCCAAAGAAATCGGAGAAGCAGAGCCCTCAGGCGAAGCCCCAGACCCAGGAGGAGAAGGATGTCGCAGATGAAGAGCGCAAGGCCAAGATAAAAGCCCGCGGCAACAACGGAGCCAAGCGTAAGGACTACTTTGCTGTAGAGACAAAGGAAGAGGATGTCTTTCCTGTTAATGTAGATGTAAACTCCGGCGTTGAGATAGGCGTGCGCGATGTCATCCGCTACGAGATGATCCGCCCCAGCTTCATCAAGCATATCTACCATGTCCATACACTCAGGTGCGGTGATGCCGTCGTGAGTGGCAAGGCTCCGTCCGCACCACTGCAGAACTCGCGCTTCGACGGCTCCTTCATCGCCGGAATCGCGGAGCTGAGATATCTGTACTCCATGCCGGTGGAGCGCATAGTGAAGTACTTCCAGGGAAACGGCTTCGATCTTGACAAGCAGACAGCTCATGGCCTGCTCAAGAAGACGGCCTTGCTCTTCGAAAGCCTGCACAAAGCCATGCGGCTTGCCGTCAAGGAAGGGACATATCTCAACTGCGACGAGACCTATCATACTGTCCTTGTCAAGGATAAAAACGGGAATGGCAGCAAGAAGGGATACATCTGGGTGATTGCCTGCAAGGAGAATGGGCTTGTATACTTCTTCTACGACGACGGATCCAGAAGTGAGGATGTCATCCTGAAGGAACTCAAGGGATATCAAGGGCGGATACAGTCCGACGGACTGGGTGCATACAAGAAGGTCGCCCGGCAATCGGGCGGGAAGATTGTACGTCTGGGCTGTCTGCAGCATTGCAAGAGGCCTTTATTAGAAGACGACATAAAGACTAACCCGGACGCGATGGCTGCTGCCGGGTTGGCCAACGAGCTTTACCAGTACGAGCATCAGCATAAGATTGGCGACGATTGGTCTGTGGAGGATAATCTCAAGTGGCGACAACAATACGCGCCGCCGATACTGGCCGCTCTGAAATCAAAGCTCGAGGAAATCAAGAACAACGAGGTCAAGTATCCGCCGAAGAGCCAGATGCATAAGGCGGCAACCTACTTCCTGAATGAATGGGACGGCATTGAAGCCATCTCGCACTATGGTGATGTCGACTGGGACAACAACATGCTTGAACGCATCAACCGCTATATCTCTCTGTCAAGACACAACTCCCTCTTCTTCGGCAGTCACGCAGGTGCCAGGCACGGATGCATCTTCTACTCTCTGGCGTGTTCCTGCCGTTGCAACAAAATCAACTTCTTCGACTACCTCTCAGACGTGCTTAACAAAGCCGCCGACCTGCCGCATCTGACACCTGAAGCATGCAGGAATCTTCTCCCCGATAAATGGAAAAAAGAATAGCAGGGCACAACACCCTGCTTTCTTTGTGCCTCGAATGCGTCATCGCGGAGACGCTTACGTTCTCCTTGCGGATCTTCTCCAGCATCTTCTCCTTCGGGATCCAGAAGAATGGCAGCAGCTGGAAGCGGTCCCTTTCGTGAAAGAGCAGCACATACGCTGTGATGTCGGATATGTTCGAGAG
>JBJEMO010000009.1:0-85315 GCA_051879715.1 Bilifractor sp. | reverse complement strand
GTGTGTCAGGAGGGCACTTCTCATGCAGGCCTTTGGAGTGAGTAACTACGGACAGAAACAGACAAATGAGAAGTGTCCTCTTGACGCACCTCTGAACAGTAACAACCTGAGCTGCCGGTTCTGGGCAGAAAATGCCCGAGATTGCTTTTTTACTGGTATTGTGGCATTATAGTAAGGGCGTGTTTGCCGAATTGAGGAAGGGAATTATTTAATTATATGAAATTACTCAGTATTGCTGTACCATGTTACAACTCGGAAAGCTATATGAGGAAATGTCTGGATTCACTCCTTGCCGGTGGTGAGGATGTGGAGATTCTGATCGTGGACGATGGCTCTACAAAGGACCATACACCGGAGATCGCGGATGCGTATCAGGAGAAATATCCCACGATTGTAAGAGCAATCCACCAGGAGAATAAGGGCCATGGCGGTGCTGTAAATACAGGGATAGATCATGCAACCGGATTGTATTTCAAGGTGGTTGACAGCGATGACTGGCTTGATAAGGGATCTTTTCTGAGTGTGATGGATACATTGCGGGACCTTGCAAGATCCGGCAAGATCGTTGACGTGATGTTTGCCAATTACGTGTACGAAAAGCAAAACAGAAAATACAAAAAGTATGTCATGCGCTACCAGATGTATCTTCCGGAGGACAGAATTTTTGGCTGGGACCGGGTGAAGCGCATGAATGTTTTTCACTATGTGCTGATGCATTCCCTGATTTATCGGACAGGCCTTCTCCGGGAGGTGGGCTTGAGACTGCCGGAGCATACATTTTATGTGGATAATATCTATGCCTTTGTGCCCTTTTCCAAGGTAAAGACAATGTATTATCTGAATGTGAATCTTTACCGCTACTTTATCGGCCGTTCCGACCAGAGTGTGAACGAGAAGGTTATGATGTCCCGTTTTCCACAACAGCTGCGTGTGGCGTATACCATGCTGGATTATCTGGAGCAGTTCCATAAGCTGCGTCTGCATCCGAAGCAGAGACAGTTTCTGCTTCATGATGTTTCCATCATCATGATTATTACAACCTCCATGATGCTCCGGTCCGGGGATCCTGAGATACTGAAGGAGAGAAAGCCCTTGTGGAATCGTCTGAAGAAGGCTGATTATCTGGGATATCTTCAGATCCGTTCAAGTGCCTCCGGAGTTGCAATGAGCCTTCCGGGCAAGGGTGGCGGAAAGGTTATCACAAAGGGATATCATGTGATTGAGAAAGTCTTTGGATTTGATTAAAGCTTCTTAGGGATACAGTCCGACAATTCATATAATATTGATGAAATCCATACATTGATAAAACAGAGCGGGAGTTAGGAATGAGAGCAGGTACCGGTTATGATGTACACAGACTGACAGAGGGCAGAAAACTGATCCTTTGCGGTGTTGAGATACCGTATGAGAAGGGGCTGCTTGGTCACTCGGATGCAGATGTAGCCCTTCATGCCATTATGGATGCACTTCTGGGAGCCGCAGCCATGAAGGATATCGGCTATCATTTTCCGGATACAGATCCGGCATATGAAGGGGCATCAAGCATGGAGCTTCTCAGGAAGGTAGGAGAAATGCTCGATGAGGGCATGTATATTATCTCCAATATTGACTGTACCATTATTTGCCAGAAACCAAAGCTTCGGCCATATCTGGACAGAATGGTCCGGAATGTTGCAGATGTTCTTGGGCTGACGGAGGATCAGGTCAATATCAAGGCTACGACAGAAGAGGGACTTGGCTTTACGGGCAGAGGTGAGGGAATCGCGGCGCAGGCTGTATGTATGCTGGAGAAGGCTATGGACCAGCTGCCGTCGGATCGTGCATATTCCGCATCTGCGGATTCCTCAGGCGGTTGTGCTGCGTGTCCGATGCGCACATTAGCCAAAACAGAGGCGGACGCACATCAGGCGGGATGATTTCCTGTCCGGAGAATTGTATTTTTATTTCAACAGGAGGCTTTTGATATGGCAATCAGGTTTTATAATACATTAACGAAGACGAAGGAGGAATTCCGGCCGATTACGCCTGGGAAGGTGACGATGTATGTGTGCGGTCCCACCGTTTACAATCTGATACACATCGGAAATGCCAGACCGATGATCGTATTTGATACGCTGCGCCGGTACCTTACCTATAAGGGGTATGATGTGAACTATGTCTCCAACTTCACAGATGTAGACGACAAGATCATTCAGAGAGCGAATGAGGAGGGCGTGACAGCCGCGGAGCTTTCTCAGAAGTATATTATGGAGACCAAGAAGGACATGGCGGCCATGAATGTTCTGCCTGCCACGACACATCCACTGGCGACACAGGAAATCGGCGGCATGATCAAGCTGATCAAAGACCTTGAGGATAAGGGATTTGCCTATAACGTCAACGGGACTGTTTATTTCCGCACCAGAAAGGACCCGTCCTATGGAAAGCTATCCCACAAGAATCTGGATGATCTGCGCTCCGGGTTCCGTGATCTGAAGGTCACTGGTGAAGCAGAGAAAGAAGATCCCCTCGACTTTGTGCTATGGAAGCCGAAAAAGGAGGGAGAGCCTTACTGGAAAAGTCCATGGGGTGATGGAAGGCCGGGCTGGCACACCGAGTGTTGCGTGATGTCCCGGAAGTATCTGCATGCCACGACCATCGATATTCACGCCGGCGGTGAAGATCTGATTTTCCCGCATCACGAAAATGAAATTGCACAGGTTGAGTGCTCTACAGGTCAGGAATTTGCACATTACTGGCTGCACAACGCCTTCCTGAATATTGATAATGTAAAAATGTCCAAATCGCTGGGGAATTTCAAGACGGTCCGTGAGGTTGGGGAACATTATGATCTGCAGGTGCTCCGCTTTTTTATGCTTTCTGCAAATTACAGGAGAGTGCTGAATTTCAGTGCGGACATCATGGATTCTGCCAAGGCTTCACTGGGAAGGATCCGCACAGCGGTAAGCACCCTGAATGACCGGATTGCCAATGCGGCTGTATCTGCACTCACAGAGAAAGAAAGAAAACTGCTTGGCGTTGATGAGAACGGAAACCGGATCGGCTTTTCTGTCACAACAGATCCTGTGACCGGTGAAGAATGCATCCCTCAGGATATGCGGCAGTATCGGTACGAGTTTGAAAAGGCAATGGACGATGATCTGAATACCGCTGATGCCGAGACCGCGATTTTCAATCTCGTAAAGTTTGCAAATGTTGAGGTCGGTCCGGATTGCTCCAGAGCATTTGCAGAAGCTGTGAAGAAGGAAATTACAGACCTGTCCGATATTCTCGGACTGATCGTTGATGTAAAAGAAACAGATCTGGACGAAGAGATTGAGAAGAAAATCGCTGAGCGTAACGCTGCACGTAAGGCAAGGGATTTTGCAAGAGCAGATGCTATCCGCGATGAGCTCCTGGCAAAGGGTATTGTGCTCAAAGATACCAGGGAAGGTGTCCGGTGGGAGAGAAAATGAATAACAGCAATCCATCCGGCTGTGAGGCGGACCTTATCACAGAGCTGACACATGATCTGGAAGAGTCTTACGCACTCCCGGATTTTCAGGCACGACAGTTTGCACCGCTCACGCTGGCATATATTGGCGATGGGATTTACGAACTGATTGTCCGTACGCTGCTTGTCAGACAGTCGGATGCCCCGGTTCATAAGCTGCACCGCAGGGCGAGCAGTCTTGTAAAGGCAGAGACGCAGGCGGAGATGATCGGGTATCTGCAGGAGAACGGCTTGTTGACTGAAGAGGAGGAGCAGGTCTTTCACCGCGGAAGAAATGCCAAGGCATTTACCCGGGCAAAAAATGCAAGCATCCAGGAATACAGAAGAGCTACCGGATTTGAGGCAGTATGTGGATATCTGTATCTCAAGGGCGACATGAAACGGCTGATCGGGCTGGTCAGCTGCGCGCTTGACGCACATTTTCAGAGGATCGGGGACCATTCATTTTCCGGACAAAATAATGATGGTGATCCGGAAAATCATACAGGTAATACTTTGAATGTGTAGCGGGTCTTTTTTCCATAATCGAGAAAGGGTAAAAGAATGAGACATTCATACAGAGACAATGGTTCAACGCATGGATCAGGGCGGGAAAATGCGAGGCATGGCAGCACGGCCAGAAGTGGCAGCTATAAAGATCTGAGAAGGCAGAACAGAGAGGGAAAATATCAGAGCGGCAGAGATGACCGGAGAGCAGGTACAGGCAGTACCCGGAGATACGGGGGAGTCTCTGCAGGAAAAGTTTCCGTCCGTAGAAAACCTGCCACACCAGAAGCGGAGCTGGAACAGGAGGAAAACCCAAATCGTCTGGAGGGAAAGAATGCTGTGCTGGAGGCGTTTCGGTCAGGCCGAAGCGTAGATAAGATATATCTGCAGGAAAATCTCCATGACGGCATGATCATGACGATTGCCAGAGAAGCCAGAAAGGCCGGGACGATCATCAGTTATGTGCCTAAGGAAAAGCTGAATCAGATGTCAGAGACGGGAAGCCACCAGGGTGTCATCGCGGTCGTTGCCTCATATCCCTATGCGGAGATTTCGGACATTCTGCAGATCGCACAGGACAAGGGTGAAAAGCCGTTTCTCTTTCTGCTGGACGGTATTGAGGACCCGCATAATCTGGGGGCCATTATCCGTACTGCGAATCTGGCGGGTGCACATGGTGTGATTATTACAAAACACAGAGCCGTCGGACTGACTGCCACGGTTGCGAAAGCTTCAGCCGGTGCAATCAACTATACACCGGTGGCGAAGGTGACAAATCTGGGCGCGGAAATTGATGCGCTGAAGGAAAAGGGAATGTGGTTTGTGTGTGCTGACATGGATGGCACGCCCATGTATGATCTGGATCTAACAGGCCCAATCGGGATTGTGATCGGGAATGAAGGCGAGGGTGTAAGCCGTCTCGTCCGCGAAAAATGTGATTTTACCGCTTCTATACCCATGAAAGGTGACATTGATTCTCTGAATGCGTCTGTTGCTGCGGGGGTTCTTGCATATGAAGTTGTCAGACAGAGACGCGGCAGCTGACAGGGATGTATTAATGGCTATTGGCTATGAAGGTGTTTCCGATGAGGAACTGATTGCCCGGCTCCGTGGTGGCGAAGCCGGGATCGAGGATTATCTTCTGGAAAAATACAAGAAAACCGTTCTCATGCAGGCAAGGGAATTATACCTTGCGGGAGGAGATCAGGAGGATCTGCTCCAGGAGGGAATGCTGGGGCTTTTCAAGGCAATCCGGAATTATCAGCCAGACGGGAGGGCGTCTTTCAGAACGTATGCCAGCCTCCTGATTTCAAGGCAGATGTATTCCGCGGTATTAAAGGCCGGCCGCCAGAAACACCGGCCACTGAATAGTTCGATCTCCATCAGTGCCCTGCAGGAAAACCAGAAGGAGGCGGAACTTGGTTCGGCGGACAGCCCTGAAAACATTCTGATCGATTTTGAAGATGCCAGTACTCTTCGAAGAAAAATAGACCAGAATCTCAGTCACATGGAAAGGGAGGTCCTGGCGTACTATCTTGAGGGCATGGACTATCAGGAAATTGCGATTCATATGCGGCGCAGCCCGAAATCAATCGATAATGCATTGCAGAGAATCAGAAGCAAGGTTCATGCAATTGTCAGTCGGCAGGTAAAGTGAGGGCACTTACACTGAACTTTACATCGATTCCTTCCTATGCTAGAATCAGGTGAATTATCATGCTTGCTGACAGAATACTGACGGGCTTCTGCCTGGCGGGGACCATATCGGCATTTCAGGTCGGTGCAGCGTCCCCTGATCCGGATGAAAGGCAACGAGAATAATATGGAAGATAAAAAGGTTACCCATTCAGCAAGACTGGTGCTCCGGCTCTGGAACGTTGGGCTCTTTGCGTTTGTATGGGCGTTTTTTTATAATGATTATGCTTTTGATACCTATAAGATTCCCGGACTGATTGGCAGTGTTCTGATTTTTTATATCGGTTATAATCTGCTGTGTAATGTCTATAAGGCTTTTCGTATTGCGTCTATGAACATCAGTGAGATTGTCTTCTCGCAGTTCCTGTCCTTTGCAATTACAGATTTTGTGCTGTATGTTGAATGCTGTCTGATTTATAATCAGGTTGTCAGCATTCTTCCGGGAGCAGGGATCGTTGTACTTCAGCTGATCGGAACCATTTACATTGTTGTTTTCACGAAAAGATTTTTCATCAAACATGTATCTCCGCAGAGAACGCTGATTCTTTATGGAAGAGAGAAGAGTCTGGAGGACGTCCGTTCCTTTGAACATCGGCTGCTGAAGAAATACAATCATTTATTCCGGATTATTTATACAGACAGGGAAGGCATTGAAGAGGAGGAGTTCTGCCGTCATCTGAGCGGATGCTGCACTGTCATTATGTATGGGGTTTCCTTTGAGACGAGGGCGTCTGTCAGTGAGAAGTGCATAGAGCGGAAGAAGAATTTTTATTACACACCAGAGCTTCTGGATGTTTTCGGACTCGGATGTGAGCCGAAGCACCTGCTTGATACGCCATTGATGAAGTATGAGTATCATTACAACAACAAAAAATATCAGGGGATCAAGCGGACACTGGATATTATTTTTTCTCTTTTCCTTATTATTCTTACCTCTCCTATCATGCTGGTAATCGCAATCTGTATTAAGATTGAGGATCACGGTCCCGTGTTTTTCAGGCAGAAACGATATACCAAGGATGCCAGAGTCTTTGAAATACTTAAATTCCGCAGTATGGTCCCTGATGCGGACAAGTATGGCGTACTGCCGACCACGGATCGGGATCCAAGAATCACGAAAACGGGCAATGTTATCCGGAAACTTCATCTTGATGAGCTTCCACAGTTTTTTAACATTCTGAAAGGTGACATGAGCTTTGTCGGGCCCCGGCCTGAGCGGGTTGAACACGTAAAGGAATATATCAGAGAAATACCCGAATTCCGTTACCGGCTTTCTGTAAAGGGAGGACTTACAGGTTATGCGCAGGTATTTGGAAAGTACAATACGTCAGCACACGACAAACTTCTGCTTGACCTGATGTATATTGAGAATCAGTCTATTCTTATGGATATGAAGCTGGTACTTCTGACTGCCCGCATAGTATTCCGCCCGGAAACCACGGAGGGATTTGACAGGGAATCACAGCAGAAGATGAATGAAATCACCAGAAAGAATGAAGAGCAGGACAGGAGTCATTCCGGCTGAGAGTCTTCCTGTACATGCTTGGAGTAGCAGAGGGTTCTGTCATTTGGGAAGTGCTTTATGAGAGCTGCAATCGTAACACATTCTTCTACCTATGAGGAAAGAGCAGAAGCTGTGGCCCTGTTCTTTCAGAAAAAGGGCTATACTGTGATACGTGTGTTCTCGGATTTTGATCATCACAGGAAGTGTACGGTCGAGAGAAGGGAAAAAGATCACGTTTACATTCATATGAAACCGTATAAACGGAATCTGTCTCTGGCCAGAATGCAGTCGATCCATCAGTTTGCGCTGGACGCCGGCAGATATCTGGAATCCGGCAATTTTGATCTGTTGTATATTATGCTCCCCGCTAATACGCTGGCAAAGGAAGCTGACCGGATTCACAGGGAGCAGGGCGCCGGGGTTATTTTTGATGTAATTGATCTGTGGCCGGAGTCTCTTCCGTTAAAGGCTGTAAGTTTTCTCCCGCCAGTGCAGATGTGGAAAAATCTGCGCGATCATCATCTTTCCTGTGCCGATGTAATCTTTACAGAGTGCGGATTTTATCGTAATCAGCTTGATTTACCGGCGGACAGAACGTATACTCTTTACTGGTGCAAATATATCGGGAATAAAGATTCTGATATACAGGTAAATGATGGTATACAGAGCCGTGCCTTCAGGATTGCGTATATCGGTGCAATTAATCATATTATCGATATTCCAAGGATTGTCTGCCTTCTTGAGACACTGAATCGCAGAGTCCCCCTTACTGTGGATATCATCGGTGAGGGAGAGCAGCGGGACAGATTTGTCTCGGCACTTCAGGAGAGAGGAATACGGACTGTATATCACGGTGCAATTTATGAAGAGGACAGGAAGGCAGAGATTTTATCCCGATGCTGCCTGGGACTGAATATCATGAAAACCGATGTGCATGTAGGTCTTTCCATGAAGTCTGTTGAATATCTTTCACATGGTATTCCGCTGATTAACAGTATTAAGGGGGATCTGTGGGAATTTGTATCACACTATGGTATTGGTGTGAACATACCGGATGATCTTCTTTCACTGCCTGATCAGGAATTGCATATCCTGTGCGACAGATTATACAACGTGGCTGAGGATCCAAAGGCACATCGCAGAGCTGTACAGCTCTATACTGATAATTTTACACCTGCTGCTTTTAACCGTACAATGGAAAGGGCGATCTCAGAGCAGCAGGTCAAGCAGATAGAAAGGAAGCATAAGGTACAAATATGAAGGGCATTGTTTTAGCAGGAGGATCAGGAACCAGATTATATCCGCTGACAAAGGTAACATCGAAGCAGCTGCTGCCGATTTATGACAAACCGATGATCTATTATCCGCTTTCTGTCCTGATGAATGCGGGTATCCGTGATATCCTGATTATTTCCACACCGGCGGACACACCGCGTTTTGAGGAACTCCTTGGAGATGGAAATCAGTTCGGCATTTCTCTGCAATACAGGGTTCAGCCTTCACCGGACGGACTGGCACAGGCGTTTGTCATTGGCGAGGAGTTTATCGGCAGGGATCCGGTGGCTATGATCCTTGGAGACAATATTTTTGCAGGACATGGACTGACAAAGCGGCTTCGTGCTGCGGTAAAAAACGCCGAGACAGGAAAGGGCGCTACGGTATTTGGCTACTATGTGGATGATCCTGAACGTTTTGGCATTGTGGAGTTTGACAACAGAGGAAGGGCTATTTCCATTGAGGAGAAACCTGCCAGACCGAAGAGCAATTATTGCGTGACAGGTCTTTACTTCTATGATAATCGAGTTGTGGACTATGCAAAGCATCTGAAGCCTTCTGCCAGAGGGGAGCTTGAGATTACCGATCTGAACAAGATTTATCTCCGGAACGGGGAGCTGAATGTAGAACTGCTGGGACAGGGCTTTACCTGGCTGGATACGGGAACCCATGAGAGCCTGGTGGATGCAACGAATTTTGTAAAGATTACTGAGCAGCATCAGCATCGAAAGATCGCATGTCTGGAGGAAATCGCCTATCTGAACGGATGGATCACAAGGGAACAGGTTCTTAAGGAGTACGAGAATCTGAAGAAAAATCAGTACGGGCAATATCTGATGGACGTTCTGAACAATAAATACGTAGATACACTGCATAACGACTGATACGACAGAAATCCCATATCAGAAAATGACCTGTGCTGTAAATCATTCCACGTTATCCGATGAAGGAAAAACAGGATATACGGCAGCAAAGAGAAGGAGAATTTCATGAACATTATTGTGACGGGCGGAGCCGGATTTATCGGCAGCAATTTTATTTTCTATGAACTGAAGCAGCATCCTGAAGACAGAATCATCTGTGTGGATAAGCTCACCTATGCAGGGAATCTTTCTACCCTGGAGCCTGTTCTCCACAATCCGGCATTCCGTTTCGTAAAGCTGGATATCTGCGACAGAGAGGGTATCTACAGGCTGTTTGAGGAGGAGAAGCCGGACATTGTCGTCAATTTTGCTGCGGAGTCCCATGTAGACCGTTCCATTGAGAACCCCACTATCTTTCTTGAGACGAATATCATTGGCACCTCCGTGCTGATGGATGCGTGCCGCAGGTATGGGATTACGAGATATCATCAGGTTTCCACTGATGAAGTATATGGAGATCTGCCTTTAGACCGGCCGGATCTGCTGTTCCATGAGGATACACCGATCCATACCTCGAGTCCATACAGCACCTCCAAGGCTTCTGCCGACCTTCTGGTACAGGCGTATCACAGAACTTACGGTCTGCCTGTAAGTATAAGCCGCTGCTCCAATAATTACGGACCGTATCAGTTCCCTGAAAAGCTGATTCCCCTGATGATTGCGAATGCACTTGCGGACAAGAAGCTTCCGGTCTACGGAGAGGGACTGAATGTGCGCGACTGGCTGTATGTTGAGGACCACTGCAAGGCAATTGACCTCATTATGCGAAAGGGCACGGTGGGTGAGATCTATAACATAGGCGGTCACAACGAGATGCGCAATATTGACATCGTAAAGCTGATTCTGGACTATCTTGGCAAACCGTATTCTCTGATTGAGCATGTGACAGACCGTAAGGGACATGACCGCAGATATGCAATTGATCCGACCAAGATCCACAACGAGCTTGGATGGCTTCCGGAGACCATGTTCAGAGATGGAATCAAGAAGACCATTCAGTGGTATCTTGACAATAAGGAGTGGTGGGAGAATATCATCCGCGGGGATTATCAGAATTACTATAAAGAAATGTATGGAAAGAAAGAGGTTATCGGGTCATGAGAGTCTTTGTAACTGGTGTGGCCGGACAGCTGGGCCATGATATCATGAATGAGCTTGCAGCAAGGAGCATAGAAGGAATCGGGTCTGATATCGCTCCAGCCTACAGTGGGATTCAGGATGGCTCTGCGGTCACGGAAATGCCTTATGTCTCCCTGGACATTACAGATGCAGATGCGACCGATCGTGTACTTTCCGAGGCTGCGCCGGACGTCATCATGCACTGCGCCGCCTGGACGGCTGTAGATGCTGCGGAGGATCCGGAGAATCAGGCCAAAGTCATGGCTATCAACACAGACGGAACGGCAAATATTGCCAGGGCTGCCAAAAAGCTTAACGCAAAAATGGTGTATATCAGTACGGATTATGTGTTTGACGGGCAGGGTACTGAGCCATGGAAGCCAGACTGCAGGGATTACGCTCCGCTGAATGTCTATGGAAAGTCTAAACTGGGCGGAGAGCTGGCGGTCGCGGAAAATCTGGAGAAGTATTTTATCGTCCGTATTGCGTGGGTATTTGGACTGAATGGTCATAATTTTATCCGGACCATGCTGAAGGTGGGAAGGTCACATTCCGAGGTAAGGGTTGTGAATGATCAGATCGGAACACCGACCTATACACTGGATCTTGCCAGACTGCTGGCAGATATGATCGAGACAGAAAAGTACGGCTATTACCATGCCACCAACGAGGGCGGATACATCTCCTGGTATGATTTTACACGGGAAATTTACAGGCAGGTAGGGCTTGATACAAAGGTGACACCTGTAACAACTGCACAATACGGTCTTTCAAAAGCCGCCCGTCCCTTTAACAGCCGGCTTGACAAGTCCAAGCTGAGGGAGAATGGTTTCCGTCCTCTTCCGGACTGGAAGGATGCGCTGCACCGCTTTCTTGTTGAGATCGGGGAGATAAAAGACGGATCATGACAGTTCAGGTACTGTTATGTCATGCAAATGAAAAGGAACAGCTGCATAAAACATCGGATTCTGTCAGAAGGATAACTGTTTTTGCGGTCGTTCCTTTTTGCGTATGGTCAGAAATCATCCTTTGATAGAGAGTGAAAGGCAGCAGGATTTGAAAATTTTTCTGGGATGGATAGTAATATGGTAGAAATTCTGGTGGCAACCTATAACGGGGTGAAATATCTGGCCAGACAGCTTAATTCTCTTCTTGCGCAGACAGAGGAACAGATCAGGATCCTTGTCCGGGATGATGGCTCTTCTGACGGCACTTGTGAACTTCTTGCAAAATATGAGCAGAATTTTCCGGAGAAGATTCATGTGATCCGTGACAGTGTACACTGCGGAGGGCCGGCGCCGAATTTTATGGAGCTGGTGAAGCATGCGAAAGCAGAATATATTATGTTCTGTGACCAGGATGATTTCTGGAAAAAGGAAAAAGTAAGCAGGACCCTCCAGGTAATGCGCGATCGGGAGGCCATTCAGGGAAAGGACTGCCCCATCCTTGTTTTCTCGGATTATATCGTTTCAGATGCTGCGCTGCATCCTTTGCCGGTGAAGGAAAAGCAGCTGCAGATCTATGGATATCACACCGACTTCAGTCACCTGCTTGTACAGAATTACATTACAGGCTGTACGACAATGCTGAACCGGGCTGCATACCGTCTGATGGGGGATTATGACAAACGGATCCTGATGCATGACTGGTGGGCAGCACAGTATGTCAGCGCGCTTGGAGAGGTGGTACATCTTCCTGAGAAGCTGATGTATTATTGTCAGCATGGCGACAATGTGGTCAGTGCAGTCAATGTCCGCAGCTTTTCATACAGGATTGGCAAACTTCGGGATAAAAACACAAGAAATCAGATACATCAGAACTTTGCAGAAGCCGGATTGCTGTATGAACGGTTCTGCAGTATAATGCCTGCTGATAAGAGGCAGACACTGGAGAAATTTCTCAGGATTCCGGATTATTCCAAGCCGAAGAGAATGGCGGAGCTTCTGAAAGGCCGTTTTCTGAAGGGGGATCTGGTCCGTATTTTAGGACAGCTGTATTATATATAAACAGCTGTCGGGATATTTGTTGGCATATATTTGCCGGTTTATGGTGGTTCAGTCCGCATGCACAGCAGTGTTTTACAATTTTCAGATAACATGTTAAAATAATAATTCGTGCTAAGGCATGCCTTTTATTTCGAAAGAGTATAATGATGAATGTTTTGAGTCTGGCCGGAATGTTTCTGATCTTTTTGTTGCTGCCACTTTTATGCGGTTCTGTTCTGACAGATCTTTTGCAGGTCTATCGTGGCAGCCCAGGCAGAAGATTGATTCTGAGCCTTGTCGCGGGCAATCTGGTCATGTGGGCAGCTTTTGAGGCGGTGACAGTCCCCCTGATTTTTCTGCATGCGGATTTTCGGATTGCTATTCTGTTCTGGGCAGTTTGCCTTGGTGCGTTTGTGACAGTTTACTCCCTTGCGCATAAGAGACTGCCTCTTGCCCTGGTTCAGGGACGGGGCCTGAGAAACGCCGGGATTTCAGGTGACAGACGTACGCTGTTTCTGCTGATTTTATTTCTGGCGGTGATTGTATTTCAATGTGTTATTTACTTTTTTAGCGGGCATTTTGATGATGATGATTCCCGTTTTGTGGCGCATTCGGTTTATACCTGGAAGACGAACCGTATGCTGACTGAAAATCCGGCAACAGGAGAACTGAATCTGGGAGGATGGAATGGAGATTATCTGAAGGATGTGTTTTCACCCTGGATGATTTATATTGCGCTGATTGCGCGTCTTACAGGGATTCATCCTGCGATCATAGCTCATACAATCCTCCCCGTTGTGCTTCTTGTGCTCAGCTATATGGTCTGGTACCTGGCTGGTTCAGAGCTGTTTGAGAATGATAAGCGGAAGACAATTCTTTTTGGTTTTCTGATTGGTGTTTTGCAGCTTTTTTTTGCCGGTTCTGGCAGTACACAGTCAGAGTTCGCGCTTCTTCGCATCTGGCAGGGAAAGGCTGTAGTGGCAGGACTTGGCATCCCGTTGCTTCAGTATGCCTTTCTTTATCTGTACAGAAATCAGGAGGATGAACGTTTTTACTGGATGCTGCTGGCCGCAGACTGGGCATGCTGTCTTCTTTCGGGAATGGGGATTATTCTGTCAACCGCAATGATCGGTATGTATTCTCTCTGGTATGTTATTGCGTTTCGCAAGTGGAAAATGATCTGGAAGGTTCCGGTGGTCCTGCTTCCGTCCATATTCTATGGGAGTTGTATATACTTGTACACAGTCGGAGGGCTTGTATTATGAAGGATGCGATGATACAGGTCTTTGATATGGTCAGGAACTCCTTTGCAGGCAACTGGTTTCTTATATTCTGGGTACTCAGCCTGATTTATCTTTTTTTCGCGGAAAAGGAAAAGCGGAGAATTCTGGTTTATCCATCCATCTTTGTTGGAATACTGATTATCAACCCCATTCTGTACAGGTATGTATGGCATAAGGTTTTTGACAATGCCTACTGGAGAGCATTCTGGATGCTCCCGATTCTCCCTGTAATAGCAGTGGCGATTGTCAGCCTCGTGGGAAAATGCAGAAAGGGAAGCCTGAAGATTCTGATCATTGCCGGATCCGTTGCACTTTGTGTGTTTACCGGGACTTTTGTATATAAAGACAGGCTTGTGTTCAGACAGAATTTTTTTAAAATCCCGGGAACCGCGATCGATGTCTCGAATGCACTTCTTGCTTTGGACAGAGAGCCGAGGGCAGCTGTAGATTCTTCCCTGTTCTGCTATATTCGGCAATATTCCCCTGATATTCATCTGTTATATGGAAGAGATGCATGGGGTTACATTGATGTTATTGATGAAAAGCCTTATGGCGTTTATCAGCAGATGACACAGCACCGGCCGGATCTGCATTATGTGCATGATCGGATGAAGGATTTGGGCTATGACTATCTGGTAATGCTTCCCGCACAGATTCCCCAATACAGACCTGAGGACGCGGAGGAGTATGACGCCTCCTTTTACAGGGATGCATTGAAAAAATCCGGGTTTCAATATCTGGAAATGGTGGATGGCTATATTATCTGTCAGGTTATGTAGTATTGCTGAAATCAGACAGCCGGCATCGGACACGGATTGTTATGCTGCATATTGACAATGTTTTTCCAGGCGATGTGTTGTAAAGACCGTGCAGGTACATCATAAGAATAGCTGAAATTGAGAGGTGAGCTATGAGCAACCGCAAGAGAGTATCACTTTACATTATGAATATCGTGGATATCGTGTCGCTTCTGATCGCTTTTGCGATATCATTTGAGATACGGAGGATTCTGCCTTCACGGCCGTTTGTAACGCGGGATTTTATATTTTATGGATATACGCTTCAGAGATTTCCATACATGCCACTTCTGTTTGTCACGATTATAGCCTATTTTCTGGTCAATTTCCTGTTTCTGTATTCAGAGGAATACCTCTCCAGAAATGTCTCCCGGGAATTGCTGGCCACGTTGAAGATGATTGTTATGGTCGTTGTTGTGGATGTTGTGATTCTGTATCTTACGAAGACCGGCGATCGTTATTCCAGAATCTTCATGGTGATATTTTTTGTGACAGCCTATTTTATCTGCTTTATTCTCAGGGAGGCGGTCAAGAAATATTATATTCCCAGGTATAAGAACAGTAATGCTTCTGAAAAAATGGTAGTTGTCTGCAGAAAAAATCAGGCAGAAGATATTCTCAGACGGTTGAATGGGATTATTGACTGGAGGTTCCATATTACAGGGTTTGTAATAACGGATGAAGACTGTCTGGGGGAGTATATTCAGAACATTCCGGTCATCAGTAATTACACAGACGCAATTGATAATATTCAAAAGGAGGAGGTGGACTCCATCCTTCTTACCTCTGGGGATATTGCGGATCAGGAGGTATGGATACACCATTTTCAGGCACTGGGAAAGACGGTGCATATAGACCTTCCGGAATTTTACCTGAGCGATACGAAAAGAATGCAGGATATGCTGGGCGAATGTGCCGTTGTCAGCTATCTGCCTGAAATACCGATGCGCGGACGAAGCGTTGTCATAAAGAGAAGTCTTGATGTGATTCTTTCAGTTGTATTTCTCCCCTTTGTGCTCTTGGTCATGCTGGTCGTTCTGATTTTTACAAAGCTCTTTCTGAAAGGCCCGGTTCTGGTTACAAGGGTACGGGTCGGTATGAATGGCCGAAGGTTCAACCAGTATCGGTTCCGGGTCTATCGTATGGACGCAGCGCAGAGAAAGACGGATGGGAAGAGCCCATATACTGCACTTGGGCGTTTCCTGAGTCTGACGCATCTCGATGGTCTGCCACAGATTCTGAATATTCTTGTCGGAGATATGAGTTTTGTCGGCCCGAGAGCTCCATCACTTCCCTATTTTATTGAAAATCCACGGGAACTCCGGTATCTTTGTGCCAAACCAGGATTGACAGGAACCTGGTGTACAGACCGGCATGCCAGTCGTGCGGAGAAGGACAGATATCTGAACAGCTGGAGCCTTGGACTGGACGTACAGATTATCTTTATTATGATAATACGATATATTACGTTCCGATCTGCAAGATCCTACCAGCAGATCTGGGAAAAAGAGGAGCTGGATTATATCCAGGAGTATCTTGCCTATCGGAAGCCATTGGAGTATGATCGTACGGCATACGTTCATCCGATGAGTATGGGAAGATATGTCTATTATTTTTTCAAGAGGGTCTTTGATATTGTCGGTTCGCTGCTTGGAATTGTACTTCTCTCCCCGCTTTTACTGGTCCTGATGTTTGCCGTTATGGCTGATGACGGAGGAAATCCGTTCTATGGACATCAGCGTATTGGCAAAAACGGAAAGCGGATCACAGTATATAAATTCCGCAGCATGCGCAGAGATGCAGGTGATCTTGAAAAAATTCTGACACCGGAACAGCTGGAACAATATCGTACGGAATTCAAGATCGACAACGATCCCCGTATTACAAAGGTGGGTAACTTTATCCGTCGTACCAGTCTGGATGAGCTGCCCCAGCTGTTTAACATTCTCGCAGGTGATCTCTCCATTGTTGGCCCCCGCCCCATTGTGGAGAAGGAAACAAAGATCTATGGAAGAGATGTAGCCAAGCTTCTGAGCGTGAAACCAGGACTTACCGGATATTGGCAGGCATATGCCAGAAATAATGCTACCTATGAAAGCGGCGAACGTCAGAAAATGGAAATGTATTATATTGATCATCAGAGCTTATGGCTTGATGTAAAGATATTATTCCGTACGGTGAAGTCCGTTTCAAAAGAGGAGGGCGCCCAGTAATTCCCGCGGGCAGGAGGAAAAATGACAGAATTAAACAATAAGAAAATCCGGCTGCTGATTGCCTGCCATAAAAAATGTGAGGTTCCATCTGATCCGGTGTATCTTCCTCTGCATGTAGGGGCAGAGGGCAAGGAGTCCTTCGGATTCACCGGGGATAATACCGGAGACAATATCAGCACAAAAAATCCGGTCTATTGCGAGCTTACGGGCCTGTACTGGGCCTGGAAGAATCTTGACTGTGACTATCTGGGTCTCGTACATTATCGCAGATATTTTACTTTGAAATCAAAGAGGGAACAGAAAAAACTAGGGCTTCTGCAATCCGTCCTGACCGGAGATGAACTCCGCGGACTTCTTGTAAAGTACAGGGTTCTGGTTCCCAAAAGGAGACATTATTATATAGAAACCGTCTACTCACATTATGCCCATACGTTTGACGGGTCTCAGCTGGACCATACAAGGGAGATTCTTGTGCGGATGTATCCCGATTACGTATCGGAATTTGATCGTTTCATGAAGCAGACAAGCGCTTATATATTTAATATGTTTGTTATGCCGAAAGATCTGGCTGATGCGTATTTTGCCTGGCTTTTCTCAATATTGTCTGAGCTTGAGAAAGTGGTAGATACAAGCGGAATGACACCCTTTGATGCAAGGTATGCAGGGCGGGTCAGTGAGAGACTTTTTAACGTGTGGCTCATGCATCAGGTAGATACGGGCGGAATTCAGAAGGGCGAAATCGGAGAGGTTCCATATCTATATCTGGGGAAGATTGACTGGAAACGGAAAATCACCGGATTTCTTGGCGCAAAGTTTCTTCACAGAAAGTATGAGAAGAGCTTCTGACGCAAGCTTATCATATTCCGGATGCCTGAAAACGTAAGTACTAACACAGGAGATCTTATATTTGAAGAAATTAGCATCAGAGGCTGGCAATACTGTTTCCATGAGCCGGATCTCAATCAAGAAAAATTTCATCATGAATGCGCTGCTGACGATGTCTCAGTTCATTTTTCCGCTGATCACCTTCCCCTATGTATCCAGAATATTACAGGTGACAGGAACCGGAAAGGTAAGCTTCGCTACTTCCCTTGTTTCTTATTTTGCGATGTTTGCACAGCTGGGAATTCCGACTTATGGCATACGTGCCTGCGCCAAGGTGCGTGATCACAAAGAGGAGCTGACAAGGGTTACCCAGGAACTGCTGATCATTAATCTGGTCACAATGCTTTTTGCCTATATTGCATTTTTCGGTATGCTGCTTTTTGTGCCAAGACTGCAGAGCGAGAAACCGCTTTACATCGTTGTCAGTGTGACCATTCTGTTGAATACTGTCGGGATGGAGTGGCTGTATAAGGGATTGGAACAGTATTCATATATTACCATCCGCTCAATAATATTTAAGTTTATTGCGCTGATTCTGATGCTTCTGCTGATCCACCAGAAAAGTGATTATGTACTTTATGGGGCTCTTTCAGTATTTGCCTCTGCTGCCTCCAATCTCTTTAATCTTTTTCATGCCCACCGTTTTATCAGCTTGCGTCCGGTTGGACATTACAATTTCAGACGCCACATGAAAGCGATTGGCGTTTTTTTTGCAATGTCCTGTGCGACCACGATTTACACGCAGCTGGATACGGTTATGCTGGGATTTATGGCAACTGATACGGACGTCGGATACTATAATGCGGCTGTTCGCATCAAGACAATTCTGGTAAGCGTCGTCACCTCTCTGGGAGCTGTGCTGCTTCCCAGGTCCTCCTATTATGTACAGGAGGGAAATATGAAAGAGTTTAAGCGGCTGACGGCAAAGGCGTTGAATTTTGTCTGGATCATTTCATTGCCCCTTACGCTTTATTTTATGCTTTTCGCAAAAGAAGGTATCTATACACTGGCAGGTTCAGGATACACCGGTTCTATCGCACCTATGCAGCTGATCATGCCGACTCTGGTTCTGATCGGGTTATCTGATATTACAGGTATACAGATACTGGTACCCATTGGAAAGGAAATTTATGTTCTGTATTCTGAGATTGCTGGTGCCGTCACGGATCTTGTGCTCAATGCAATTCTGATTCCGGTCATTCAGTCATCCGGAGCAGCCATCGGAACGCTTGTTGCGGAGTTTGTCGTCCTGATGGTACAGGTCTGGGCACTCAGGAAAGATCATCTTGTTCATTTTAAGGATGTCTGCTATTGGAAGCTGGGACTTGCAGCCCTTCTGGCGGTACCGGCCTGTCTGTGGACAAAGCAGCTTCATTTTGTCAATAATCTGTCCATTAACAGTCTGTTCATTATTGTGATTTCAGGACTTCTGTTTTTTGGGGTTTACTTTGCGCTTCTTACTGTTACAAAGGAGGAGCTGACATTGTCCCTGGAAAAGCAGCTGTTGCAGAAATTGCGGGGGCATCGTCCGCACCAGACCGGTCCCAGGGGAAATGCCTGACAGCTTTCCTCGTGCAGGAGGTTTGTGCGTTATGGTTATGGGTTTCTGCGAGTCTGACCGGTATTTCATAGCCATTTGCAGGCTGATCATAATATTTATTGGAAGTAAAATAAAATATCATAGTTGGCACAGTGTGCCGGGAGGAAAAAATGGGAAAAATCAAGGTTACAAAAAATGCTGGTGGCATAGAGGGGCTTTATGTGGTAGAACCTGCAGTATTCGGGGATAATCGGGGTTATTTCATGGAAACCTACAATTACAATGACTTTGCGGAAGCGGGCATAGATTGTACCTTTGTGCAGGACAACCAGTCAGCATCCAGAAAAGGTGTGCTTCGGGGGCTGCACTTCCAGATCCATTACCCGCAGGATAAGCTGGTCCGCGTGATCCGTGGAGAAGTTTATGATGTGGCGGTGGACCTTCGTGAGGGAAGTCAGACTTATGGAAAATGGTTTGGTATTCTGCTGACAGAAGAGAACAAAAAGCAGTTCTTTATTCCGAAAAATTTCGCACATGGATTTATCGTGCTTTCTGATTATGCGGAATTCTGCTATAAGGTTACGGATTTTTATCATCCGAACGATGAGGGCGGCCTGATGTGGAATGATCCCGATATTGGTGTTACCTGGCCTATGCCCGAGGGAATGGGACCGGAAGATCTGGTACTATCTGATAAGGATAAGGTCAACTGGAGCTATCAGGAGTTTCTCGGTAAGAAGAAAAGCTTCTGATGGGACAGTTTCTTAACTATAGTCCCTTATTGTGCTGGAAATGTGTTTAGGAGAATGAAATGGCAAAACCAAGAAAACCAGCCCTGTTTCAGATTATGGGTGAAATTTTTCAGAGCAGACAGCTGATCAGCAGCCTGGCAAAGAATGATTTCAAGACCAAATTCGCCGGCTCCTACCTGGGGAGAATATGGGCTTTTGTGCAGCCTGTTGTTACTGTATTTGTGTACTGGTTTGTCTTTGAAAAGGCATTGAATGCAGGCACACAGTCCACGAAACAGGGGATATCTGTTCCCTATGTACTGTGGCTGGTGGCAGGTCTGGTTCCCTGGTTTTACTTCTCTGATGCGCTGGCATCCGGCACGAATGCGCTTCTCACCTATGACTATCTGGTCAAGAAGGTCGTGTTCAGAATCAGTACACTTCCGGTGGTGAAGGTAGTGTCAAGCCTGTTCGTTCATATCTTCTTTGTCTGCTTTATGCTTGGAATGTATATTGCCTATGGGCTTTTCCCGGGAATCTATGCGCTTCAGATCATTTATTATTCATTCTGCATGTTTGTATTTGTGCTTGCAGTTTCCTATCTCACCTGCTCGGTTGCAGTGTTTTTCAGAGATCTGGTGCAGATTGTCAACATTGTGCTGCAGGTCCAGATCTGGGCGACACCCATTATGTGGAATATGGATGCCGTCAGTTTTTCGCCGGTCGTGATGACCCTTCTGAAATTTAACCCGATGTATTATATCGTCTGTGGTTATCGTGATGCACTGATTGGCCATATCTGGTTTGTGGAACGGCCCGTACTGACCCTGTATTTCTGGATTCTGACGTTGCTTCTGCTGTTTTTCGGAACCCATGTATTCCGGAAGCTGCAGCCGCATTTTGCGGATGTCCTGTAACATTTTTTGGAAAGGAAACGAAAGCTGGAATGAGTGAAGAATATGCCATTCAGGTGAAGGATGTCAGCAAGATGTACAAATTATATGACAAACCATCCTACAGATTCCGTGATGCTCTGGGTCTTACCAGAAAAAAACTGTACAGGGAGCATTACGCCCTGCATCATATGAGCTTCAATGTGAGAAAGGGGGAAACCGTAGGCCTGATAGGTACTAACGGCGCTGGAAAATCTACAATACTTAAGATCATCACAGGGGTGCTCAATCCCACAGAAGGCGAGGTAGTCATCAACGGCAGGATATCCGCACTGCTGGAGCTGGGTGCTGGTTTCAATATGGAGTATACCGGAATTGAGAATATTTATCTCAACGGTACAATGATCGGCTTTTCCAAAGAGGAAATCGATCAGAGAATGGACAGTATTCTGCAGTTCGCAGATATCGGAGATTTTATCTATCAGCCGGTAAAGACCTACTCCAGCGGTATGTTTGTCCGGCTGGCCTTTGCGGTAGCGATCAACATTGATCCTGAGATACTGATTGTAGATGAGGCACTTTCCGTGGGTGATGTCTTCTTCCAGGCGAAGTGCTATAAGAAATTTGAGGATTTCAAGGAACAGGGCAAGACCATATTGTTTGTCAGCCATGATCTGGGCAGTATCTCCAGGTATTGTGACAGGGTTGTACTCTTGAATAAAGGAGTCAAGCTTGCAGAGGGGACACCGAAGGATATGATTGACCTGTACAAAAAGGTATTGGTAAACCAGGTGGATGTCTCTGCGATCCAGAACGGGACTGCCGATATTCATAGTACAGTAAGCAGTCAGTCGCTGACCGGTGATGGAGCAAAAGAAGACAGCGGGCATCCGGCAGATTCTGCCCTGGCAGAAGAGACTGCAGTGCATCAGGGAGAAAAGGGCGGCTATCGGAACAGGAAATGTGAATACAGGGCCTCCAGATGGATGGATCACTTCCAGATCAATCCGAATGTCAATGAATATGGCGATGGACGTGCCAATATTATTGACTATGGTATCATAGACGATCAGGGGCAGCTCACTTCTTCAATCATAAAAGGCACACGCTTTACCATAAAGAGCAAGGTACAGTTCAATACACAGATTCAGAGTCCGATTTTTACATTCTCATTCAAGAATCTGCAGGGAGTAGCCATTACAGGAACGAATACCCTGTATGAGCATCAGGATATCGGAACCGTACAGAAGGGTGATATCTATGTAGCTTCCTTTGAGCAGGAAATGAATCTGCAGGGTGGGGAATATCTCCTGTCGATCAGCTGTACAGGGTATGAAAACGGAAGCTTTGTTGTGTATCACCGTCTCTATGACGTGATCAATGTAACCGTCATTTCCGACAAGAATACGGTCGGATATTTTGATATGAATTCAGATACCCATGTTGTGAAGGTATCGGAATAACCGGGGAATATGAACAGACAGTCAGAGAAGGTACAATTGCATATTCTTCCACCATTCAAAGCGGATTCTTCATATGCAGACCAAAGCAGTGCATCAGAAGGTATCGAGGATGGTGATTTTTCGCAGAGTAATGCAATGGAAACAGAGCTTGACAGGATTCGGGCAAATCTGGTGCGGGCATTTTCAATTCCACCGGATGCATCCATTCTTGAGGCCGGAGGGGGATATGGTGCAATCACCGGCGTTCTTGCAGATCGCGGGAGACACGTGACGGTCTGGGACACCTCTGCAGAACGATGCAGAATCAATGCCAAAAAGAACGCGGAAAGAGATAATCTGTCCCTGTATGCAGGGGATTTTCGCGTATTCTGTGATCTGATGCGGGCCGATCATAAAGGATCCGGATTTGATTTCATTATCTGTATCGGACCAATGCAGCATGCATGGAAGATCTGGCCTGGTCCATCTCCGCATACAGAGATTTTCCGCTCGCTTGTTTCCCTGCTTAATCAGGATGGAAGTATGATGATTCTGCTTCAGGATATCCGTGAATATCGCGAGCTGATGTCTGAGATTGGACAATCCGGATTGCAGCAATCAGTGTATTATGTCTCACCGGATGCGGATTATCCTCTGGAAATCAGCAGTGAGAGGTGGCTGTCAGAAAGGCATTCTCAAGATTCATATTCGGGGATGAATCATGGCAGGGAAGCTGTGCTTCTGCTTCTCACCAGGACGCAGGGAAGCCGCGCAGAACTTCTTTATGCGAAATTCTCGAACGAACGGGCACCTGAATATGCACTCTATACATCTGTCTGGCAGGAACAGACATCTGATTCTGTGCAGCAGAAAACGAAAACGACAGAATCTGTACAATCAGGACGTTATGTTGAAAAAACTGCGCTGACGGAAGAGGGGCAGGCGCATATACAAAGAATTTTCACCTTGTGCGGAAAACTCTCGGAAATGTATAAAGGGCGGCTCCTGATCAATCAATGCGAGCAGACAGATACCAGCTGTTCTGTCAGACTTGCTTATCTGCAGGGAGAGACTTATGAGACTTATCTGGACCGGATTCTTTTAGAACAGGGTCCGGAAGCCTGTGAGAAGGCACTATCTGACTTTTTGGAAATGGTGGTTCCAGAAGAGGAGGAGATTCCTTTTACAGAGACAGATAAATATTCAGAAATGTTTGACTTCTTACCAGACGCATGGAAGACAGATTCCTTGAAAACCCTTCCGGTTTCTGATCTTGATCTCATACCGGCAAACGTGATACGTTCCGAGAACGGAAATACATTGATAGATTATGAATGGACTTTTATGTTTCCGATTCCTTCAGATTTTCTCAGATACCGCATTCTGTTCTATTATCTGAGAGGCCGGGAAATACGGCATAGCATGAATCAGGAGCGGATATACAACAGAGTTGGATTTGATCAGGAAAAAAGAAGACTTTTTGCCTGCATGGAAGATTCATTTCAGAAGTGGCTTACGCATGGTATGATTCCGGTAAGAGAATTATTGGAACATGCGAAGGCTGAAGCGTCAGGTGTACAGACAGAGCGGATACAGAATCTGCGTATTTATTTTTCCGGGTTTGGAAAGGCCGCAGCGTTCACGGAGGAGAATTCGAAAGAGTATCCAATGAAGAACGGGAGAATTGCGCTTGAGATAAGTATCCCTGAAAACGTCGAAAATATTCGCCTCGATCCTGGAGATTATCCGGGAATTCTTCGGGTAAACAGGTTGTGTATAGATGGAAAGCCGCCGGTTGTAGTACGGACGAATGGTGTCCCTGTTCTTCAGAATCCTGATACCGGAATCATTCAGGTTGGTCAGAAATCTTCAGAATATCCACAGCATATTTCCGCTGTTTATTTTGGCGAAGCGGATCCGAACATTGTAATCTGCCGGACATCTGTGGGAAAAGATAGAATACACCCGAAAAGTATCTTATCACTTGATCTGTGCTTTAAAGAGGAAGAACCTGAATTTCTGCAGCCACTTCAGGATTACCAGAAGCAGGAACAGGATGCAGAAAAAAAGCATAACCGGGGAAGCCTTTGGGACCGTATGAGAAGACGAAAGGAATATTCTTCTAAATGATTAAATACAACATCGACGAAATAAAGGCAGAGGACGCGGTTATGACTGCCCGGGGATGGTCTGCTCAGGTTGAAGACTCTTCAGGCAATCCGGCAAAACTGAAATCCACAGAGATCTATGTTGCAAAAAAGGATGGAACGCGCGTTTCTGCAGAATTGAAAAGACTGTACAGGTCTGATGTAATCCGCGCGCTTGGAGGCAGTGAGAGTGATGAAATGCTGGGCTTTCAGATCCGCTTTTCGGGAGTTGACGGAGAAACACAGTATGTTATTTGCTTTCAATCCCCCGCAGAAGGACAGACAGAGACCTATCCGGTAAATTTTCGTACCGTGAATATGCTGAGCCGTCAGGGTGATCGGCATTTTAAGAATATCTGGGACATGCTGGGCCACCTGAATGGAGTGATGGTCCGGGATGATTTTCAGTATTTTCTGCAGTTTGGTCCTGGAAAATTTGCACGGCTTTTTTATCATCGGTTAAATAGTCTGGACAGAATCCCCGCGTATGAAAAATGGGTAGAAAAACACGATCCGACCTCGAGAGAATTGGATGGGCAGAGGAAGTATTCTTTTTCCTACACTCCAAAAATCAGTATCGTTATTCCCGCGTATCGTACGAAAAAGAAGTATCTGAGGGAACTGCTTCATTCAGTCCGCAAGCAGACTTATACCAACTGGCAGCTCTGTATAGCAGATGGCAGCGGCACGGATCGCACAGTTGAGAAAATCATGAAGCGGTATGTGTCAATGGATCGTCGGATCTGTTACAAAAAGCTGAAACGGAATAATGGAATTTCCGGCAACACAAACGAAGCGTTGAAGATGGCAGACGGCGACTATGTTCTTCTGTGTGATCATGATGATGTTATACCGCCCGACGCCTTGTTTGAACTGGTAAAAGCGCTTCAGGACCGGGAGGTGGATCTTGTATATACAGATGAAGATAAGATTTCCATGGACTCCACAAAGCGCTTTTATCCGAATTTCAAGCCGGATTTTAATCCGGATCTTTTATGCAGTACCAATTATATCTGTCACCTGTTTCTTTTTTCCCGGGAGTTTTATCTGAAATATGGGGGCTTCCGGTCTGCATTTGATGGAGCACAGGATTATGATCTGATTCTGCGGTATACAGAAAAGGCACGGAAAATCTGCCATATTCCGAAGGTTCTGTATCATTGGCGCAGTTATATGGGTTCAACTTCCGATAATCCGGAATCCAAGTCTTATGCCTTTGAGAACGGACGGAGAGCTGTGGAGGATCACTACCGGCGGCTCGGGATCCCTGCACATGTTGAGAATGGGATCATATCCGGCACATATCACACAACCTATGACTGGGGCAGGGAACCCCTGGTTTCCATTATTGTACCCAACAAGGATCATGTGGATGATCTGAAGAAGTGCATGGATTCTGTGGACCAGAAATCCACATACCGCAATTATGAGTGGATCATAGTGGAAAATAACAGTACGGAAAAAGAAACCTTCCGCTATTACGATTCCATCCGGGAGAGGGAGAACGTCACGGTTCTGACATGGAAGAGCGCATTTAACTATTCCAAAATCAATAATTTCGGCGAGCTGCAGGCGAAGGGAGAGCTTTTGCTGCTGCTCAACAATGATACGGAGATGATCCGTCCGGACAGCCTGAAAGCCATGGCTGATCTCTGCCAGAGAGAAGATGTGGGCATTGTGGGAGCGAGACTGCTGTATCCGGACAACACGGTTCAGCATGCCGGTGTAATTGTCGGATTCGGAGGCGTAGCAGGCCATGCCTTCTGTAACCTTTCCTCCCGGGATCCGGGTTATATGTGCCGTGCCATAGTGACACAGGATTACAGTGCCGTGACCGCTGCGTGCATGATGGTAAGGAAAGACGTTTTCGAGGCTGTCGGTGGTCTGACAGAGGAATATGCAGTAGCCTTTAACGATATTGATTTTTGTATGAAGGTCGGGGCAGCCGGAAAGCGCATTGTCTATGAACCTGCATCTGAATTTTATCACTATGAATCAAAATCCAGAGGACAAGAGGATACCAGGGAAAAGGTAGAGAGATTCCGCTCTGAGATTGAGCGGTTTGAGACAACCTGGAAGGATTTTCTCGCAAAAGGAGATCCATGCTACAATCCGAATTTTTCACTTACTGTTGAAACTTTTCAGCTGTCTCAGGAGACCAGAAGATGAATCTTGCAGTAAAAGCTCTTCAATATCTTAAGAAAAACGGCATCCGTGATACCGGACGCAAGGCAAAAAACTGGTATCAGATACATTTTACCGCAGAGAACGATTACAAAGCCTTCCGGCGCCGCAATATGCCCGGCATGCAGGAACTGAGGCGGCAGAGAGCATATAGATTCAGACATCCGGTCAAATTCAGCATTGTCGTTCCGTTGTACCGCACTCCGGAACCGTTTCTGCGTGCGCTTATTGATTCTGTAGAAAAGCAGACCTATGCAGATTGGGAGCTGTGCCTTGCTGATGGAAGTCTGCAGGAGGACGATTCACAGAATAATAGTCCGCTTTACAATGTTCTGGAGGAATACAGAGGAAAAGATTCCAGAATCCGTGTCACCTATCTGAAAAGGAACGAAGGTATCTCCGGTAATACGAATGCTGCTCTGCAGATGGCAACGGGTGATTTTATCGTTCTCTGTGACCATGATGATGTGCTTGCTCCGGATGCACTCTTTGCGTGCGCTTATGCACTGGAGAAGGATCCCGATATAGAGATCATCTATTCCGATGAAGACAAGATCAGTTACAGCGGAGAGCGTTATATCTCTCCGAATTTCAAGCCGGATTTCAATCCGGACCTCCTGTGCAGTACGAATTATATCTGTCATCTTCTGGTGTTTCGGAAATGGTTTTATGAAAAGTATGGCGGGTTCCGTTCTGCATATGATGGTGCGCAGGATCATGATCTGATTCTGAGGTATACTGAGCAGGCAGATAAGATCTGTCATATTCCCAAGGTGCTCTACCACTGGCGCAAAAGCCCCGCATCTACTGCGGCAGATCCAGAGCATAAGCGTTATGCTTTCGAGAATGGGGCGCGTGCGGTCACTGAGCATTATCAGAGAATCGGAGTTCCAGCTGAAGCAGTGATCGGTGAGGTGCTTGGTGTTTATCGGACGATATATCACTGGAAGGAGCAGCCGCTGGTATCTGTCATTGTGCCTAACAAGGATCACCCCGATGACCTCAGACGCTGTATCCGTTCCGTGAAGGAACAGTCCAGATATCGGAATTTCGAGTGGATCATTGTAGAAAATAATAGTGAAGGAAAAGAAATTTTTGAACTTTATGAAGAACTGAAGCACAGACCAAATGTACAGGTTGTGACCTGGAAAGGTGCATTTAATTATTCTGCAATCAATAATTTTGGCGCCCGCTATGCACATGGCGAATATCTCTGGCTGCTCAATAATGATACGAAGATGATCACCCCGGATGGTATGAAGGATATGCTGGATATCTGCATGCGCAGCGACGTCGGTATTGTGGGTGCACGGCTGTATTATCCTGACGATACAATACAGCATGCTGGCGTGATCATCGGTGCCGGCGGAATTGCCGGGCATATGTTTATCGGTCTGGGCAGAGGACTTGCCGGATATGGGTTGCGCGCAATCTGTGTGCAGGATCTGAATGCAGTTACAGCTGCCTGCATGATGGTGAAGAAGAAGGTTTTTGATCAGGTTGGAGGATTGGATGAAGGCTTCCAGGTTGCCTTTAACGATATAGATTTCTGTCTGCGTGTCAGAGAGAAGGGATATCTTGTAGTGTACGATGCCAATGCGGAATTTTATCATTTTGAGTCAAAATCCCGTGGGACAGATCATACTGAAGAGAAGCGTGCGAGATTTCAGTCGGAAATCAACCGGTTTGCAGACCGGTGGAAGGATCTTCTGATTGCCGGAGACCCTTACTATAATCCGAATCTTTCGATCCGACAGGCAGATTTCCACCTTCGTGTCGGGGAAGAAAAGTGGGAGCTTCCGGTTCTGAACCATTCGGAATCCGGTTGAATATATCTGAAATAGGTGCTTGACAACAGGGATGCGTTTTGATATTATCTATCTCGTTGGTGAACAGCACCGGCGGATTGCTGATATAGCACAGGTGGTAGTGCGCATCCTTGGTAAGGATGAGGTCACCAGTTCGAGTCTGGTTATCAGCTGCAGATCAGGAACGCGCAAGCGTTCCTTTTTTTTGCCAGGTTATTAATATCTGACAAAACGAAACACCATTATGATATTTCAGATATTATTGATAACATAAAATATATTTGCATGTTTTATGCAAAATGATATAATTTTGTAATCGGATTGTTTTTCAAGCCGATATCATACAGGATCCTGTTCTGTCGGATCATGTATTCCATTTCTACTGACAGCCGGACATGTGACACAATGGACGAAAACAGCCGATAAGAGGAGATGGTAATTATGAGTGACAACATCACTTTTGTGTATAAAAAAAATACGGATGAGAGCAGCAGAACACAGACAGAAGCAGAAAATATGAAGAAGCTCACATCTGTGGTAACTCCTGTCGCAGACCGGCACGATATTCAGGGACCGGTTCTGTGTGTCGTCTATGATGACAATATCCAGGGGGAAGATGGCACAGTGTGGGGTGGCGATTTTCTTCTCGGGGACAGAACACATGTGCTGACCGTAAGGTATACAAAGGACCCGGTTATTGCAGAGGATGAACTTCATGCGATTCCTGCCAATGATGAAGCAGAGGAGAAAAATAAAAAGCCGGAAATTGTCGAACGCAGTGGAAACTGGCTGCGTATGGGCTTTCTGCAGCCTGTGCAGCTGCTTCGCGGCAAGGGAGAGCTGAAGAATGCGCAGCTTGTATTTGCCTGCATGATGAATGACGCGGAAGACCGGGGACTGATCTGGGAGGATTATGAATCAGATCAGATTCTGGACCCGAACCTGCATCAGAATATTGCGATTGCGCTTGAGGCCGGGATTGATACATATGTTTCGACTTCTCTGCTGAGATTGTTTGATGCAGCAGCGGTTGTGCTTGGCATCTGTGAGGAGAATACTTATCCTGGAGAATGCGCCAGAAAACTGTCTGAGGCCGCGCATGCTGCAATTGAGAAGTGGAATAATGGAACATACGGCATGGCAGACCGGCAGATTGATGTATTAAAAAACCGTTACCCGGTGCGCATGATTCTGAACAAGAAGGATGGCATATGGATTGCAGACGGGCCAAGACTGATTGGTGATCTCCGTATGGCAAAGGATGGGGGAATCCCTGTAGAGGAGCTGGCTCTGGAATTTCATGATGCAGTTTCTGAGATGACCGTACGAATGTGTGAGAATATTTCAGCGGATGTCCGGGAAGACGGAATCAGCGTAAAGCAGGTGCTCCTCAGCGGAGCCATTTTTGAAGACGATATTCTGAAGGATCGTGTTGGCAGAGGCCTTCAGGAAAAGGGCTATACTGTCTTCTTCTGATGTTGAGGCTGCATTTCTGCCATAGCTGGCTGTTATTACGGTTTTGCAAACCCTGAGTCTTACTGTAAACGGTATATTTGCCGATAACAGAAGTCTGTTCGTTTTATTTGACAGGGAGATCCATTTTTTATATAATCAAGGGGTTGTTTAGCGACGCAGACGCTAAACGGCATTTCTGTGTATAGTCTTATGAATATGCAGAGTATTAACATTGCTGTCCAAAAGCAGCATAAGGATCAGGATTTGGAGATTATATGGGAAAGAAGGATGTCAGCGGTTTCTGGAAAAAGCACTGGAAGCTGTTTGCTTATATAGCCATACTTGCAATTGCAATATTTGTAATCTGGTTCGCCTTTGGGGACATGATTCCACAGTATCTGAAACTGCTGCATAGTGGAGATGAGAAGGAGATTGAGCGCTTTATCAGCAAGGAAGCCTCCTGGAAGGGACCAATCTCCATTATTCTTCTGGCAGCACTTCAGGTTGTAAGTATCGTGTTTCCTGGTTTTGCGATTCAGATTGCTTCCGGAGTAATTTACGGATGGTTTAGATCATTTCTGATGTGTTATTTCGGTTTTCTGCTGGGAAATCTGCTTGTATTCTTTTTCGCCAGAAAGATGGGAAATCAGATCGCAGGTTTTGCCCCGGTGAAGAAGAACAAGAACAGCTGGATCCGTGAGAAGCTCAAGACGACGAAGCCTGAGTTCGTAGTTGCCTTTGTAAACCTTCTGCCGATTCTTCCGAATGGAATCATTCCATATATAGCAGCAGGGTCCTCTATTTCAACGCTGAATTATTTTCTGGCAATTGCCCTTACGAGCTGGATTCAGATTTTTTTTAACTGCCTCGCAGGCGGATTTATCAAGCATGGGCAGTATCTTTTTATGGTACTGGCACTCGGATTCCAGGTTTGTGTACTTATCTTTGTAACTTTGAAACGCAAATGGCTGATGTCATTGATTCCCGGTGGGGAAAGCAGTGAAGAAGATGAGCCGGATTCCAAGATCGGTCTTTCCAGGAAAAAGCGGACAAGTCCGAAGAAAAGTGACGATGTATCAGATAACGGTTCAATAAGTATAGATCCAATAACCGACGATTCAAAGAGCAGCAATTCCTGAAAAACATTTGATGAAAGCTGCTGTGAAAAGAGTAAAACACCAATAAAAAAACAGCTTCTGAATTTCTCTAATATAAGAAAATTCAGAAGCTGTTCTTTTATTTTTTATTATGGGGGCAACGAGGATCGAACTCGTGACCTTTCGCGTGTGAGGCGAACGCTCATCCCGGCTGAGCTATGCTCCCATTGAACAATACCTTACCACTTTCAGACGGGAAATGCAATGCAAAATGCTTATTCCCGGGGCGTGGAAAGGATACACTTTGAAAAATGCATAAGTTATGCTATTATGATATCTCAGTTAAAGGATATAATAATCGAGGAGGAATTGACATCATGGCAACCGAAATCGCGTCGAATACAACAGATGCCGGAGAAACAGAACGGGAGACGGTGTCCCGTAACTTCATTGAACAGGAAATTGATAAGGATCTGAAAGAGGGCAGGTATGACACTGTCGTGACCCGTTTTCCTCCGGAACCGAATGGGTACCTTCATATCGGTCATGCCAAATCCATCCTGTTAAATTATGGAATTGCAAAGGAATATCACGGTCAGTTCAACCTCAGATTTGATGATACCAACCCCACAAAGGAAAAAGGTGAATTTGTAGAGGCGATCAAACGGGATGTAGAGTGGCTTGGAGCCAGATTTAACGGACCCTATTTTGCCTCTGACTATTTTGACAGAATGTATGAGGCGGCCCTGAAACTGATCAGGGATGGAAAAGCTTACGTCAGCGATCTCTCAGCCGACGAGATCCGGCAGTACAGAGGAACACTGACGGAACCGGGAACGGATGACCCGAACCGAAACCGCAGTGTGGAGGAGAATCTGGATCTTTTTGAGAGAATGAGACAGGGAGAATTCGACGACGGCACGAAGGTGCTCCGGGCGAAGATTGACATGCAGGCAGCTAATATCAACATGAGAGACCCGATTCTATACCGTATTGCGCACCTGCATCATCAGAACACCGGTGATAAATGGTGTATTTATCCTATGTATGATTTTGCGCATCCGCTCGAAGATGCCTTTGAGGGAATTACACATTCCCTGTGTACGCTTGAGTTCGAGGATCATCGGCCTCTGTACAACTGGGTTGTGGAAAATGTCGGCTTTGCCCATCCTCCGAGGCAGATCGAATTCGCCAAGTTATACCTGACCAATGTGGTAACTGGAAAGAGATACATCAAGAAGCTGGTTGAAAATGGTACTGTGGATGGCTGGGATGATCCCCGGCTGGTAACGATCGCTGCTCTTCGCCGGAGAGGGTACACACCTGAATCGATCCAGAAATTCATTCATCTGGGCGGTATTTCCAAAGCAAATAGTTCTACAGACTATGCAATGCTGGAATATTGTATCAGGGATGACCTTAAGACAAGGGTTCCGCGGATGTATGCGGTTCTTGATCCGGTCCGGCTGATCATCGACAATTATCCTGAAGGGAAGAGCGAAACCTTCACCGTTCCGAATAACCCGGAGAATCCTGAGCTTGGAACCCGTATCGTGACTTTTTCCAGGGAGCTTTATATCGAGCGGGATGATTTTATGGAAAATCCGCCCCGAAAGTACTTCCGGTTGTTCCCGGGTAATGAGGTTCGACTGATGCAGGCTTACTTTGTGAAATGTGTTGGTTATCAGAAGGACGAAGAGGGCAGGATTACAGAGGTACATTGCGAATACGATCCCGCGAGCCGTGGCGGAAACAGTCCGGATGGGCGCAAGGTAAAAGGAACCATTCACTGGGTCAATGCGGCGGATGCAGTGCCTTCCCAGATCCGGCTTTATGAGAATCTGATTGACGAAGAAAAGGGTGTATACAACGAAGATGGATCTATGAACATAAATCCTGACTCCCTGAAGATTGTACAGGGCTATATTGAGCCGGCACTGGCTCAGGCAAAGCCTTATGACAGCTTTCAGTTTGTGCGGAATGGGTTTTTCTGTGCAGACGCAAAGCTTTCCCAGCCTGGACAGCCGGTCTTTGGCAGAATTGTATCCTTAAAGAGCTCATTCAGACTTCCAAAAGCCTGAGAGATATAGAGCAGTTGTAAGAAATCTGCGGTCGGAACACTTGTCAGCATTGCATGGTCAGGATTTTTCAGGAGCATTCATCTTTCAGGAGCGTGTTATTATGATAAAGGCTTGCATTTTTGATCTTGACGGTACACTTACAAAAACACAGGAGTCGATTGCCCGTCCGGTTAATATGACATTGCAGTATTTCGGACTTCCTGCAATGCCGGTGGAAAATTACAATTATTATGCGGGAGACGGATTGGATAATGCGTTGAAAAGAGCTTTAAAGGATGCGGGTGATCCGGAATTGAAACACTATGAGGAGGGAAGACCTCTTTGCCGGAAATGGTTTGTCGAGAATTCACTTTATAAGGTCAAGCCCTATCCGCATATCCTTGAGATGATCAGAGAGCTGAAGAAAAGAGGTATACGTCTCGCTGTTTTTTCCAACAAGATGCATCAGGGAGCGATCGATGTTGTGCAGACGATTTTCGGTCAGGGGACGTTTGACCATATTCAGGGACAGACAGATACCGTACCAATCAAACCGAATCCCCAGGGGGTCTATGAGATCCTCAGAGAGTTTCACCTGACCCGGGAGGAGGTACTGTATTTCGGGGATACAAACACGGACATGCGTACAGGCCATAATGCCGGTGTTTATACAGTGGGTGTAACCTGGGGGTTCCGTCCGAGAAAAGAACTGGAGGAATACAAGGCAGATTGGATTGTAGATGATCCAATGGAGATTGTAGATCTTGTGGACCGCATGAACTGGCATATGCGTGATAACGAAGGACCGCAGGGATCATTGAAAGGATCAGATGCATGTCAGAAATAATAAGGCCGGATAGCATCCGCCTGATTGCCAGTGATCTGGATGGTACGCTGCTCCAGAACGATGCGCAGAAGCTGCCGCCGGATATATGTGACATGATTCATACTCTGACCGGAAAGGGTATTCTGTTTCTGGCTGCCAGCGGAAGGCAGTACGCCAATTTGCAGAGACTTTTTTCTCCGGTGAAGGATGAGATCGCTTATCTTTGCGAAAACGGCTGTCTGAGCTTTTATAAGGGCAGGCTTATTCATCAGGTAATGATGGATCGTGCACTTGGCCAGGAGATGATTCAGGCGATTATGGAAGCTCCGGGGGCAGAGGTACTGCTCTCCGGAAGAAACACCAGTTATCTGCAGCCTAAGGACATGCGATACTACTACCATATGCGGGATGTTGTCGGGAACAACGTTACCCTGGTACCGGATATTCTGAAGACAGAGGAGCCCTACTTCAAGATTTCCATCTATGAAAAAGGCGGTCTTACGGACGAGGAGGTCACTTACTGGCAGAAACGGTTCGGAGACCGGGCTACTGTTGTGACCGGTGGGAACGACTGGCTGGATATGATGCCAAAGCATGTCGATAAGGGAACTGGCATGCTGAAAATGCTTCATGAATTGCAGATATCTCCAGAAAACTGCATGGCCTTTGGAGACAATTATAACGATGCGGAGATGCTTCAGCTCGTAGGATGGCCGGTGGCGGTAGACAATGCCAAACCGGAGATTCTTGCCATGTGCAAAGACCATACACCGACAGTAGGGACATATCTGCGGAAGTTTTTTTCTCCCGGGACATTTTCGCGGGAATCTGCAACCAGACATGATCAGGGCCTTGAAACGGATCATGCGGGGCAATTGGAACCTGAGAGGGCAGAGGCATATGCACCTGTCATGGAAAAATGTGTTTCGGATGTATTATTTATTGTAATACCTGCTTATAATGAGGCAGCGAATATCACCGGTGTGATTGAAGACTGGTATTCTGTTGTACAGAAGCATGATGGAGGTGGCAGGTCCAGACTTGTGATCGTCGATGATGGCAGCACAGATTCTACACAGGATCTTCTGCAGAGGCTTGAAGAGGACAGACCGCTGATGACAGTTCTCACAAAGGAGAATCAGGGACATGGGCCTGCTGTCCGGTTTGGATATCAATATGCAGCGGAGCATGGAGCTGATTTTGTATTTCAGACAGATGCAGACGGCCAGACACTTGCAGCGGAATTCGGAGCTTTCTGGGACAGAAGAGCGGACTATGACATGGTAATCGGATGGCGCCGGCATCGGGAAGACGGAGAGAACAGAAGGTTTGTCACGCGGGTCCTGCGGCTGGTGATCCGCGTTATTTTCCACTGCAACTGTGCGGATGCAAACACTCCGTTCCGCCTGATGCGCCAATCAGCGCTTTTGCAGTGTCTGCCTGATATTCCTGAGGACTTTTTTCTATCCAATGTACTTCTGACCGTGCTGATGACAAAGAAGTTCCGGGTAATGTATCTGCCAATCACGTTTCGTCCAAGACAGGGCGGAAAAAATTCTATTGATTTCCGGAAAATCCTGAAGATCGGCTGGAAATCCGTCTTTGCCTTCCGAAGGATAAGCAAGAGAATAAATAAGCAGGTTGCTAGCACTCAACAAAAATGAGTGCTAGTTTTTTCTTGACTTTATGCCGGAAGGGTACTAATATAACACGTGTCAGGAAAAATGAAATCTGGTCAGTGCGCAGAAGTTCTCCTGCTATATATAAATGCTATTATTAAAATAAGGAGAGAGCAGACATGGAGAGGCGCCAGTCAGATTCTTTTTGTATAGCATTGGCATATACTAATAGATTTATAAATGGCTATATCAATATTTTAATATTTTTCAAATAGAACAAGGAGTGTGGATCAGGTATGGAAATGAGACATGGAAATCTGTCAATCAACAGTGACAATATTTTTCCTATTATCAAGAAATGGATGTATTCTGATAAGGATATTTTTGTCCGTGAGCTGATTTCAAACGGATGCGATGCAATTACCAAGAGGAAGAAGCTGGATGCAGTCGGTGAGGTACGTCTGCCGGAGGGCTATAAGCCTAAAATTACTGTGTCTGTAAATGACAAGGAAAAAACGCTGAAATTCTCGGATAACGGCATAGGAATGACAGCAGATGAGGTCATTAAGGATATTACGGATATTGCTTTTTCAGGTGCAACAGAGTTCCTTGAGAAATATAAGGACAAGGCAGATAGTGATCAGATCATTGGACATTTCGGTCTTGGCTTTTATTCCGCCTTCATGGTAGCAGATCTGGTGGAAATAGATACACTCAGTTTCCGTGACGGTGCAGAGTCGGTGCACTGGGAATGCGATGGAGGTACCGAATACGATATGAAGACCGGTACCCGCACAGAGCCCGGCACCACTGTGACCCTCCATCTTTCCGAAGACAGTCTTGAGTTTGCCAATGAATATAAGGTTCGTGAGACACTTGAGAAATATTGTGCCTTTATGCCTGTGGAAATTTTCCTTGAGAATGAAACGAAGGAGCCGGAGACTGAGATCATCGATGAGAAGGATCTGAAGGATACGGATATTGTCGTTGAGCACATACATGAGGATGCAAAATACGAGGAGAAGAAGAATGATAAGGGTGAGACAGAGAAGGTAGAGACCAGCCCTGAAAAGAATCAGGTGAAGATCCGCAAGCGTCCGGTATCTATCAGTGATATCCATCCGCTTTGGACCAAACAGCCCAGCCAGTGCACCGATGAGGAGTACAAGGAATTCTATCGCCATGTATTCCTGGATTACAAGGAGCCGCTGTTCTGGATCCATCTGAATATGGACTATCCTTTCCGCCTGAAGGGAATTCTGTACTTCCCAAGGATTAATTCAGAATATGAATCCATTGAGGGAAAGATCAAGCTTTACAACAATCAGGTATTTATCGCGGACAACATCAAGGAAGTAATTCCTGAGTATCTTCTACTGCTCAAGGGTGTAATCGACTGCCCGGACCTTCCGCTGAATGTATCCCGGTCTGCACTCCAGAATGATGGATTCGCCCAGAAGATTTCGGATTATATCTCTAAGAAGGTCGCAGATAAGCTATCCGGTATGTATAAGACCAAGAGAGCGGATTATGAGAAGTATTGGAATGATATCAGTCCCTTCATCAAGTTTGGTACGCTGAAGGATGCCAAGTTCTCAGAGAGAATGATGGACTATATTCTTTATGAGGATCTTGATGGAAAGTATCATACATTGAAGGACATTATCGCTGACGCCCCTGAGACAGAGAGTACGAAGGAAAGCACTGAAACCAAAGACGGAGATACAGAACAGAAGGCATCCGGACAGGGAACTGCTACAGACGGGAAGGAAGAGGATAAAGCAGATTCTGCTGACGAGGAACAGAAGAAAGAGGATCGTACCGGAGATGAAAAGTCTGATGAGAAGAAACCGGAAAAGAAGGTTACGATCTACTACGTAACCAACGAGGTACAGCAGAGCCAGTACATCAATATGTTCCGTAGTCAGCATAAGCAGGCTTATAAGCTGATTCACACCATTGATGCACCGTTTATCTCCCATGTGGAGCAGCTCAATGAGAATGTGCATTTCCAGAGAATTGATGCGGATCTCACAGATGATCTGAAGGAAAGCAGTACATCTCTGAAGGAGGAAAGTGAGGCACTGCAGGAGCTCTTCCGGAAAGTACTTGATAAGAAAAACCTTACAGTCAGGGTAGAGAACTTAAAGGACAGCAATGTCTCTGCAATTGTCACAATTTCCGAGGAAATGCGCCGGTACAGCGACATGATGCGCATGTACGGTATGGCAGACCGTAACGTCAATGTGGATGAGCTTGAGGGGCAGCAGACCCTTGTATTGAATGCAAAGCATCCGCTGGTAAAGTATGTATTTGAACATAAAGCTTCAGAAGATGTAAGCATATTCTGCGAGCAGCTCTATGATCTGGCTGTGATCAGCAACCGTGCGCTGACACCGGATGAGATGACAAAGTTTGTAAACAGAAGCAATGAGATCATGGTAAAGCTTGCAAAAAATGCAAAGCCTGCAGGGAAGGCACAGATCAAGAAGACGGACACTGCCAAGAAGGAAGTCAAGGCAGCGGATGCATCCTCAAAAAAAGAAGATAAGTCCGCAGATGAGGCCGGGAACTGATTCCCGGCGATGTCCGGACAATAGCAGATCATAAGCTTTACTCAGTCCAGGCCTGCTGCGGTAAAGAATCGTTGGACATAATGATCCCAGGCCTGGTCAAGCGTATGGTCCATTGAAAAGATGCGGAGAGATGAGCCGGTGGTCACGGACAGAATCTGACTCCTGTACTGAATATTCAGAAAGAGGCCAAGAACGTTTGCTGGATCGTAGGCCAGATCATTGTTTTCGAGAAAACGGCGGATCTGTCCGGGAGACAGCTGAAATACAAAACGGAAGGATAGTGGAAGATGCCGGCCTTTCATGATCTGCAGGCAGAAAGGCCGGACATCCTTCCATCTTGCCTGCGGGTCTGGCTGGTGGACATTCTCCACTGCAGGTGTATGATCCGCATGACTGTTGTCATAATCATCCGAATAAAATTCCCGGTGCATCTGACCATCAATGGAAAAGGTGATGAAGGTGGTGATCTGGGCTTCGGATATGAGAAACCGGTCAAACGTCTCCTGTAAAAGAAGCTGATTCATAAACTTGCCAACATGTTCAATCTGTAATGCAATCATAGATAAAGACCTCCGGAGAGCATGAACGATATATTTTTATTTGTATGCATTTCATGATCATCATAGCTGATTATAACTAAAACTTCTCATGCCGAAAAGATTCAATTCACATTCTGGAGCATGGGAAGTCATAGGGATGCAGCAGATCGTACGTCTTCTGTCACACCTGTTAAGAACTAAAGACAGGTATGACAGAAGATTTTTTTGCTTTTCGGTTTCTATACCTGACCATGTGTGGTATAATTCCGACTATTGGTAAAAATGAGACAGGTGATATAAATCTCCATTTGAAGGCCTGTTGGAAAATGGTTAAACCTTTTTGTTTAGAGGAAAATATGAAGAAAATTCTGGAAGTTGTCGGAGAACCAATTTCTTTTGGAGGTCAGGAGGCGTTTATCTTTAATGTCCTCCGGAATATTAATATGGAAGGGCTCTCCATTGATTTTTTTACACCCTATTATTGCGATAATCCTTCGGCAGAAGAGCTGATCCACTCCAGAGGAGGCCGGCTTTTTTCTGCAGGTATTCCCTTTGCACCGGGAAAGAGCAGGAGTAATATCGTAAAGCCGCTGCAGGACGTATTAAGGCGGACAGCTTATGATGTTGTCCACATTCACTCGGGTAGTATCTCGGTGCTTGCACTGGACGCAAGGACAGCTGCACAATGTCATGTTCCGAATATTATTGTGCATTCACATGCATCGGGGGAGAAGGAAAATATCCGGCATCGGCTGATCAAATCGGTCATGAATCCTCTGTTAGACAGGTACCCGACAAGCTATCTGGCATGTTCGGAGATGGCAGGAAGATGGAAATTTTCCAGACGTGTATGTGACGGTGGCAGGCTTCAGATCTTAAGAAATGGAATTGAACTGTCTTCGTATGCTTATCAGCCGGAAGTCAGGGAAGCATACCGGGCAAAACTGGGAATCGGTCATGATGCCTTTGTTCTGATCCATGTCGGGCGTTTTTCTTATGAGAAGAACCAGACGTTTGCCGTAGAGGTTTTTCGACAGGTACGGAAAAAGAATCCAGACAGTTTCCTCCTTCTGCTGGGAGCAGGAGAGACAGAACAGACGATACGCAGTCAGGTACGCAAAGAAGGGCTGGAAAATGCAGTGATATTTACCGGAAATGTCACGAATGTGCGTGATTATCTGCAGGCGGCTGACGTGTTTGTTTTTCCATCCCGGTTTGAGGGGCTTGGTATTGTTGGAGTGGAAGCACAAGCTTCCGGGCTTCCGGTCATTGCATCAAATCAGGTTCCAAAGGAGTTGAATCTTACTGGTCATGTGGAATTTCTTCCTCTGGATCGCCCTGAATATTGGGCAGAGAGGATCTGCTCGCATCGTGGTGATAAAAGGTATCAGGCTATAGATACACTGAGGGAGAAAGGATATGATATCAGGCAGACCTGCGAGGAAATCCGAAGGCTTTATCTTAGGTGAGTCATAGATTATGAAAAATGTTCTTGTTTTTGGAATGACTCCGCTGCAGGGTGGAGTGGAATCCTTTATCACTAATTACTATCAGCACATGGATCACACAAAGATTCATTTTGATTTTCTCTGTAACTGTCTGGAGCCCATTGCCTATGAAGAGGAACTTCGTGCACAGGGGAGCCGGATTTTTCACATCACGCCCAAGCGGGAAAATCCACTGCGTTATCAGAAGGAACTGCATCAGTTCTTCCGGGACCATGGGAGAGAATATGATGTATTCTGGCAGAATGTAAATGAGCTTGCCAACATCGAGTACCTTCAGCTGGCAAAAAAATATGGAATTCCCAGGAGAATTATTCACAGCCATAATTCCACAAGCACGGGAGGCAGACGGCAGAAGGTTCTGCATCAGATTAATAGAAATCGGGTGGTTAAATTCGCCACGGATTTCTGGGCCTGTTCGGAGACTGCTGCGGAATGGTTCTATAAGCCATCGCTCTTGCCGAGGGCTGTGATCATTAATAATGCCATCGATCTTGAAAAAAAATCTTTTGATCCGGAGAAACGCAGGATACTCCGTGAAAAACACCATTGTTCAGAACAGTATGTTATCGGCCATGTGGGCAGACTGAATTTCCAGAAAAATCAGGGGTTCCTGCTTGATATTTTTGCAGAGGTAATCAGAAGGGGAACGGATGCGAGACTGTTTATGGTCGGATCAGGTGAGGACCTGGATACTCTGAAGGAAAAGACACAGAGACTGGGACTGGAGAATCGGGTTACGTTTACCGGGCCGCAGAGAGATATTCAGGGGTGGCTGAGCTGTTTCGATCTTTTTCTTTTTCCGTCACGGTTTGAAGGACTCAGCATCGCGGCGCTGGAAGCCCAGGCGAATGGAGTTCCTGTTCTGGCGTCTGATGGAGTGCTTCCCAAAGAGATTTGTCTGAATGATAATTTCCATTTCTGCAGCCTGGAGCAGTCACCGGAAAAGTGGGCGGATATCGTTCTGAAAATGAAAGAGAGAGAGACAAGGCTTTCTACGGATCAGATACAGGAGAAATTCCGGGATGCTGGTTTTGATATCCGAACAGAGGCAAAGCGTGTACAGAATCTTCTGACAGGCTGACATGATCTGAGGAAGTTTGTTTTCGGTGGGACTTTTTTATGTAGGATATGTAATGGCAGAGGAAAGCGGGATACATACATGCAAATATCGATTATTACACCATTTTATCACGGCAATTCCTATCTGGAACGACTTTCGGAATATGTCTTTGGAAATATCTGTTCCTTAAAAGCGATGCCGGATGTCCAGCTGGAGTGGATTCTGGTCAATGACAGTCCTGACACAGAGCTGGATCAGAGCAGGATTCACCAGGATATTCCGGTTCGGATTCTGACGCATGCAGAAAATCAGGGAATTCATCAGGCACGAATCACAGGGCTTCAGGCCAGTCAGGCAGACTGGGTTCTGTTCCTGGACCAGGATGATACTATTTCCAGTCATATGATCCGGAATATGCTTCGTGAGGGCAACCCGGATCAGGCGGATGTTCTGGTCTGTAATGCGCTATGTGAGACGGACAGGGGAGAGACGTATCGTCTGTATGACAGACGGGCGGATCTGTCTCAGGTCGGAAATCTTTCTGTTTATCTGAAAATTACGGATGTCATCTGCTCACCGGGGCAGTGTCTGATTCGCCGGAAGGCAATTCCAGAGCAGTGGGAAGAGTCGGTTATTGGTGTCAATGGCTCTGATGATCTGATGCTCTGGATAATGATGCTTGCCAGGAAGTCAAGATTTTCTGTTCTGCCGGTCGCCTATTACAGGCACACCTTTACAGGGAAGAATGTATCCGGGTCGAATGAGCAGATCGGCAGCTCCTCCTCCGAGGCGGCGGATACGCTTTTTCACGCCGGTTTCCTTACTACTTATCAGTATCATGTGTTAAAGCGGTCCATTCTCTGGAGTCTGCGCTCCAGGAAGCAGAATTTTCTGCATTTCTATCAGAGCCCGGATATTATTGCCTATCGGCTCTATTGGAAGATCCGACAACGCCTGAGCGCGAAGCTGCCTGATACCGGGAATGATTGGGAAGAGGATGACGAAAGATAATTGATTCAGGTCTGTACAGATAGACTGGTTAGAGCCTCCTGAATGGCCCGGGTGAAGAAGTATCCTTCCCGCAGTTTTCGGCCTACCTGCACAGCCTGCGCTTTCATCTCCTGGTATTCGCTTCCGGAGAGACTGGTCACTTTTTCGGTCAGTGCTGCCAGATCCGGAACAGTGATGCCAACATGGTTTTCTGCTACAAAATCAGCAAGGGCAGCCTTGTCCCAGATCACAACAGGCAGTCCGGATGCCAGGTAAAGGGAGCACTTGTGCGGGTTATTGTAGCGCAGATAATCTCCTACGGTGCCTGGACAGATGGAAAGGTCCGGTCCGTCCCACACCAGTCCGAAGCTTCCGTGAAGAACCGATGGTATCTGTTCTGAGGAATAACTGCCCATATAGGACATGTTTGCACAGGCACCGGTTTCCCTGTAATTTCCTCCATAAAGGCGGAATGATAGTTTGGGATTTGCCTGTGCGGCCTGATAGATATACCCGCATTTAGCCGGATCAAGGTTTCCGGCAATGACGATCGACTGTTGAACGCCAACTTCATGCGCACTGAAACCCGGGGCGCTATCACAGAGATAATCAAAAATTCCAAGCGTAATCAACTTTTCTTCCGAAAATCCCCTGGAGACCAGATAGTTCCGCATACGCGTGTTGTGGCAGATAATCCGGTCAAACGTGTCCAGAAAGGGGCCGTCCTCCCATTCCTTTTTCTGCGGATTTCCTGTGGCACAGAGAAAATTCCGGATGGATTCCATGTCATGAATGATGACAATCAGATGGACGCCCTTTTTCTTCAGCTTCCGCAGAAAAGGGTAAGCGATTTTTGCTCCGTAGTACAGCGGGTGCTGGTACAGCAGGGCATCTCCCCTCTGCAGACGGTGGCATATATCACGCCATACCCCGGGAAGTGTAGTCGCCTGCCACAGGCGGGAGGTGATCTTTCCATTGCTGTCGGGACTGGGCATGCGGATTTCACTCCATCCCAGTCTCTCACAGATTGAGCAGATATCTTCCGGGGCCTTAAAACCAGCGCTCTGATTTTCCGGTTCGATTTTTCGGATAAAATAGTTCATGCTATCATTCATCCTTTACTTTATTGACTTCTGGATTTTCATCATCTCGGCAGAACTCTATCTCCGGGCGGAAACCTAATCCTGCCTTTGTTCCCTTTATGATCATACGCAGACGCCTCTTTTTCTGATCCGGTGCCTTGGCAAGTACGCGGAGGGCATGCCCCGTCAGCCTGACGGCCTCATAACAGAACCCCCTCCATCCTTCCCTACGGTACAGATAGACATCGTTGCGATACAGGTAGTAGAAGCGATCCAGCCGGTCAGAAGATTCGGTGGCAATGTTAGCACCTATGTTGGAGCGGGATTTGTGGATGACTGTGCTGTCATTTACCAGATAGCAGGGATAGCTTCTCGAGATCCGTCTGGTATACTCCCAGTCATCGGTCCAGATGAAGAATTCTTTGATCGGAAGACCTACCTTTTTGACTACAGAAACAGGGAGAAACAGCGAAACAAAGGAAGCCATGACAACAGGAACGGTTTCTCTGGAGAAGTCGCTGGTATTTTTTGCCAGTGTTTCACGCTGGATGTTCATGGTGCATAAGGTCCTGTCTTTCCAGAGAACCTTGCTGGAGAGAAAACCGAAATTCCCACCAAGTTTATGACCGGCGCAGATGAGGGCGGCAAGAGCTCCGGGAGTCGGAATACAGTCATCATCCATCACCCATACATAGTCATATCCGTGTTCTGCAGCGTATCGAATGCCGTATTGAAATCCCCCGGCCCCGCCCAGATTGGAACCGGTGTCTACGTAACGAACAGATGGATCGGATAGAAGTGGTTCGACCATTTCCCGTGTGCCGTCTGTGCTGTGATTGTCGATAATGAGAATGTCCAGGTCCGGCCAGGTCTGTGCCTGAAGTGCCTGAATATTTTCCATAAGAAGTTCTTTGCGGTTATATGTAACAACAATTGCTGCTGTTTTTTCCTGTCTGATCATAGTTACCTCGTTTATTTTGAACGATAATGTGCGTTTCCTATTGTAACCGATTTGGCTTCTTGCTACAATATGTTTTTGTGAAACTGGAAAGTGGTTACTGTTCATGGCAGACCACTGAATGGTAATGAAAATTGGTCTGTATGGGCAGACACATGCCAACTGCACATCTGCGGAAACAATTACCAGATCTATTAGCAAACACAGATTCTTGTTTGCTCTCACACGCTGGGGCGGATATAAAAATAATATAGAAGAGAGAAAACAAATGGACAAAATAGCGGTGCTTCTGCCGTGCTATAACGAGAGCAGAACAATTGGAAAAGTAGTCAGGGATTTCCGTGCAGCGCTGCCGGAGGCAGTGATCTATGTTTATGATAATAATTCCACCGATCATACCGATGAGATCGCCCGGGAAGCGGGTGCAGTAGTCCGCTATGAATATCAGCAAGGCAAGGGAAACGTCATCCGCAGGATGTTCCGGGAGGTGGATGCCCAGTGCTACATCATGGCAGATGGTGATGATACCTATCCGGCATCTTCTGCCGGAGAGATGGTTGCGAAGGTGTTGAATGGTCAGGCTGATATGGTGATCGGTGATCGTCTTTCCTCCACGTATTTTCAGGAGAATAAGCGACCATTCCACAACTGGGGAAATTCCTTTGTGCGCTCCAGTATCAACCGCCTGTTCGGGACAGACATCAAAGATATCATGACGGGGTACCGCGCTTTCAGCTATGAATTTGTCAAGACTTTCGCAGTCCTCTCCAGAGGCTTTGAGATCGAGACAGAGATGAGCATCCATGCGGCGGATAAGAATATGGCAATGGAGAATGTCGTCATCGAATATCGGGACAGACCGGAGGGAAGCGTATCCAAGCTGAATACATTTTCAGACGGAAGAAAAGTGATCGGAATGATTATCCGTCTTCTTCGCACGTATCGCCCGATGGTCTTCTTCGGAACCATATCCGCTGTGCTTGCGGTTCTTGGCGTTGCGTTCCTTATTCCGGTACTGGTAAGCTTTGCCAGGACCGGTCTTGTGCTTCGTTTTCCCACACTGATTGTCTGCTGCTTTGCCATTCTCACTGCAGTTATTTCTCTTTTTTCAGGCATTATCCTGGAGACCGCAGCCTGGAAAAACAAGCAGGACTTCGAAATGCAGTTCAATCGGGTGCATGAGGAAAAACTGAAAAAATGTGGGGAAGGCAAAGATGAAAAATAATTGGAAATCCGGTATAAAAAAATACAGGTGGATACCGCTGTACCTGATCCTGTCCATTCTTCTTGGAACCGTGCTTATGATCTTTGTTTACTGCCTTCCCATACACCGGATTCGGGGGCATGTGCAGGAGACATCCTTTATCTATACGGGTGAGGATGACCATCCCTCCTGGCTTCCGGGGTATTCCTCTGGAATTTTGGATTATTACACAGATTCCATTATGATGCGGGAGGCCATCTATAGCGGGTCTCAGTCTGCTGTGACGAAGGCGATGAAAAATCCCTATTATGTTTCTGCGGATACGGGCAGTCAGCTTGGTCAGCTCATGGAATCTCTGGACGACACCAAAGTGCAGTCTATGTCCTTTAACTGCTATCCCCGATACTGGCACGGGTATCTTCTGTTTCTGAAACCTCTGCTGGAGTTCTTCAATGTGTTGGAGATCCGTATTCTCTCTGCCATAGTCCAGACCTTTCTGTTCTGCTTAGTGAGTGCTCTGCTGGCAAAACGGCTGGGGACCAGGATCGCCCTGGCCTTTGGCCTCTCAGCAGCTTTTCTGAATCCGGTGTCGATTATCCTGTCCTTTCAATACCAGTCCGTCTATTATACCATTCTCCTGGAGTTTGTTATCGCCCTCCTGTTTAAGGAGAAACTGGAGAAAGGGCAGGGATGGATGAAGCTGTTCTTTTTCAGCGGCGTATTTACGGTATTCGTTGATTTCCTCACTTATCCCTTCGCTGCTCTGGGGATGCTCCTTATTTTGTACTTCGTGTTTTACGCAGACAGCATGAAGAATAACATTCTGGCGCTGATTCGTCTTTCTGTTTCCTGGATCATAGGCTACGCCGGAATGTGGGCGGGGAAATGGCTGATGGCCACATGCATTACCGGTGAAAATATCTTCAAAGATGCACTGAATCAGGCAGAGGAGCGATCCGTGGGCGGAGATGTCAGCGGCCTCGGGTCAGGCCCTTTTGCCGGGATCAGACGGGCTATAGAGGCAGTAGACGGAAAGATGTTTGTGGTTGTTGCATTTGTGCTCATTGTGTTTGCTTTATTTGCAATTGGCCTGAAAATGTATCGGATTCATCTGGACCGGAACAGGATGCTTTCCCTGGCTCTGGTCTGTCTCTATCCGTTTGTCTGGTATATGGTTCTGTGGAACCACTCCGTGATTCATAGCTGGATGACCTATCGTGAGCTGGTCATATCCGTTTTTGGCGTTTTATGTATGGGAGCTGTGAGCATTGTCAGAACACCGGGCCGTTTCTTAAAAAAATAGAATTGATTTGTAAAAATATTTTTCTGTTATCGGTATTGATCGGAATTTACCGTGGAACAAAAGAAGGACAGGAATTGCCATGCATTTATGTATTACAAGAGTTAATCTGAAACGCATTGTGTTTCTTTTCTTTTGCTTTGAATCTGCCGGGAATTGTTGTATACTGTCTATATTGAGCTTTTGTCAGAGCTCCATGAAATCAGGAAGTGGAGGAGTAGTTTTCAATGAGTCAGAAGAAGGTCGACTTATATAAGGAAGAGAAGAAAAACCGCAAGAAGATCATGAAGAGAGAAAAGATCCGTTCAATTCTTACAATCGTTGTGGCTGTAGCTGTTTTTGGCGCTCTGATCGGGTGGTTCAGCTGGGCCGTATACAATAATGTAAAAGCCAATCAGGATACAACTGCAAATGCTACCACGACAGAACTGGATCTCTCGGATATCGATGCCTATAATTCTTCATTGAGTGAGTATGTGGCAAATCAGGAGGCAGGCTCGACCAGCACAGCGTCTTCCGATGCTGCGTCAGGTGACAATGCTGTGACGGGCACTTCTTCCGGAACATCTGCAGTGAGCGCATCCTCTGCCAATTAAGCTGAATCGGAGATAATATCAGAAAAGCCGTTTCCCTTTGACGGGAAACGGCCTTTTTTCGATTGAACTGATTATTACGTGTGCAAACACTTGATGCGTAACTTACAAAAATATATAAATCGATGCTTCAAAATGCTGTAACAAGAAAAGCAATTCTTTCGATGGTTTGGATGTGTAGTTACTTGTGATCCGGAACAGGAAATTACAGCTTAACTACGTTAGCTGCCTGCATTCCCTTAGCGCCTTCTACCAGATCATAGGAAACAGCCTGGCCCTCGTCCAGAGATTTGAATCCCTCGCCCTGGATAGCGGAGAAGTGAACAAATACGTCCTTTCCATCCTCGCCTGTGATAAAACCATAGCCCTTTTCAGCGTTGAACCACTTTACAGTTCCCTTGTTCATTTGAAGTACCTCCATACTAACATAAAATAAAGAATCGGTGATGTCTTCACCGTGATTTGATTATAGATTTAAGAGATGTAAAAGTCAAGAATCTTTGTACAATTCACCATCTTTTTCAGACCGAAAAAAATAGCGGAAAAGGCGGATAATGTTAAATTATTAGGAATATCCTGCGCACATGCAGTATTTTTTGTGCGCAAATCTTTCTGTTAATTATGCGTGAAAAAGTGGAATCCTTGAATTCTCCTGCGCCATCTTGTATACTGTAAACGAAAAAATGTGCCGGAACAGGAAACGAAAAGAGATCCTATTAAGGGAAAGGCAGAAACAGATATGAAGACAATTCTGGTCAGAAACGGCAGGCTCATTGACCCGGATACGCATTTTGATGGCGTTGCAGATATCCTTCTTAAAGAAGGCAGAATTGCCCGGGTGGCTGAACACATGAAGGAGTCGGCGGACATTGAAATTGATGCTGCGGGCATGTGGGTTATGCCGGGCCTGATCGATATGCATGTGCATCTTCGCGACCCCGGTTTTACCTGGAAGGAAGATGTGGTTACCGGGTCCAAGGCGGCAGCCAGGGGCGGTATCACCACCGTAATCGCTATGCCGAATACAAAACCGGTTTGTGACAGCCCGGACCGCGTGGATTATGTAATACATAAGGCAGAGCATACTGCTCCTGTCCATGTGCTGCAGACTGGAGCGGTAACAGCAGGACAGAAGGGGGAAATGCTTTCTGATATTCGCGGGATGGTGGAGCATGGCATACCGGCGGTTTCAGAGGATGGAAAGTCCGTCATGAATGCAGAGCTTGCCAGGGAGGCTATGAAAATCTGCCGGGAAGAGAATATTCCGTTTCTGGATCATTGTGAGGACCGCAACCTGGTACAGGGCGGCTGTGTAAACGAGGACGCGGTATCAAGAAAAGAGGGCCTTCGTGGCATAACCAATTCCGTGGAAGATGTGATTATTGCCAGGGACATGATTCTTGCACATGAGACAGGTGCCCATCTTCATCTTTGCCACTGTTCCACAAAGGGAAGCTATGAGATGCTGAAGGCGGCAAAAGAAATGGGATGGGATGTATCAGGTGAAGTATGCCCGCATCATTTTGCACTCACCAGCAGTGACAGGGTTCCGGGAGATACCAACTACAAGATGAATCCGCCCCTTCGCACCGAGGAAGACCGCAAGGCTCTTTGCCAGGGGCTGGCAGAGGGCGTTTTTGAGGTGATCAGTACGGATCATGCGCCGCACACCCGGGAGGAAAAGGCGCAGTCCATGGAAAAAGCCCCCTTTGGCATTTCAGGACTGGAGACATCTGTATCCCTCACCATCACATATCTGGTAAAGCCTGGAATTCTGACACCGATGCAGATGGCGGAACGCATGAGCGGGAATCCGGCCCGGATCCTTCATCTTGAGGGCAGGGGAAGCCTTGCCGAGGGCAGGGAAGCGGATCTTACTATTATTGATCCTGAAAAGGTATATACAATTGATGCCAGGGATTTTGAATCCAGAGGAAGAAACACCCCGTTTGACGGCTGTGAGGTGACCGGTCAGGTGCACACTACCATATGTGGCGGGAAGATCGTCTATCAGAAAGGAAGAATATATTATGATTAACCGTCTGATTCAGAATATCAGGGAGAAGCATGCGCCTGTTGTTGTGGGGCTGGACCCAATGCTGTCCTATGTCCCGGAAAAACTGCAGAAGGCTGCTTTTGAAGAGTATGGTGAGACGCTTGAGGGAGCAGCAGAGGCAATCTGGGCGTTTAACAAAGCAATTGTGGATGCCACCTGTGACCTGATACCTGCAGTCAAGCCGCAGGCAGCTATGTATGAACAGTTTGGCGTACCGGGTATGGCTGTCTATGAGCGGACAATTTCCTATTGTCAGAGCAGGGGACTGATTGTCATTGGAGATGTCAAGAGAGGGGATATCGGGTCTACTTCTGAAGCCTATGCGGTGGGTCATCTTGGGCATGTACGGGTTGGCAACCATGAATATTCCGGATTCCACGAGGATTTTGCCACCGTGAATCCCTATCTCGGGAGTGATGGCATCAAACCATTCCTGAAGGTCTGTCAGCATGAGAAGAAGGGGATATTTGTACTCGTAAAAACCTCCAATCCTTCCAGCGGAGAGTTTCAGGACCGGATGGTGGACGGAAAACCGCTATATGAGCTGGTTGGAGAAAAAGTAAATGAATGGGGCAGCGAGGTCATGGGACAGCAATACAGTTATGTGGGTGCCGTAGTTGGCGCGACTTATCCGGAGCAGGGCAGAGTGCTGCGCCGCGTTATGCCGCATACGATGATTCTGGTTCCGGGATATGGAGCACAGGGTGGAAAAGGTTCTGACCTTGTGGACTTTTTTGACGAGGACGGACTGGGTGCCATCGTAAATTCTTCCAGGGGGATCATCTGTGCATACAGGAAAGAAGCTTACGCAAAATATGGTGCGGAGCATTTTGCGGAAGCATCCAGAGCTGCCGTAATTGATATGATCCGCGATATAAACGGGGCTCTTGAAGCAGCCAGATAGACGATATGGTTTCAGACAGACAAACTCATCTCTGAAAGGACAGGCGTGACATGAAAAGAAAGGGGACCGCGGAGATCATCCGCCAGGATAAAATCAGTGAGGGCATTTATGATATGCTTCTGGAAACACCCGAAATTGCACGGGAGGCTGTGCCGGGACAGTTCGTAAATGTATTTCTCAATGATAAGAGCAGGCTTTTGCCGCGCCCGATCAGCATTTGTGGGATTGATCCATTAAGAGGTACGCTGCGGCTGGTATACCGTGCAGCTGGTGCAGGAACCACGGAAATGTCCCGGATGAAGACGGGGGATTCGCTGGAGATCATGGGCCCGCTTGGAAATGGTTTTCCGCTGGAGGAAGCGGCAGGCAGAAATGTCTATCTGATCGGAGGCGGTATTGGTATTCCTCCAATGCTGGAAACCGCGAAGACCCTTTCCGGGAGTGCGGCACTTGCGGAGGAGCAGCAGGACATAATCGCTGATGAAGAGCGGGTATCCGGCAAATCCGACGGGGTTAATGCCAGAATCCGCGGTACACATATTACCAGTGTACTTGGATACCGAAGCGACTGTTTCCTGAAAGAGGAATTTGATTGTTACGGGGAAACGATGATTGCAACGGAGGATGGATCCTCCGGTACAAAGGGGAACGTACTGGATGCTATCCGCAGAGATGGAAGAAAACCGGATGTTGTTTTTGCCTGTGGTCCGCTGCCTATGCTGCGCGCCCTGAAGCAGTGGTCAGAGCAGGAGGGTATTCCCTGCTGGGTTTCTATGGAAGAGCGTATGGCCTGCGGTATCGGCGCCTGTCTTGCCTGTGTGTGCAGAACGAAGGATATAGATGCGCATTCCCATGTAAATAATGCCAGAGTCTGCAAGGATGGGCCGGTATTCAACGTGTCCAGGCTGGATCTGTGAAGCGTCTGCATGCTGCTGATTTACAAGTCGGTTTACCCGGAGGATACGAGAAATATGAATGAGAAAAAGAACAGGCTGTGTGTAAATATTGCCGGAGTAGAATTGAAAAATCCGGTCATGACTGCTTCGGGCACCTTCGGTTCCGGCGAAGAGTACAGTGAACTGGTGGATCTGAACAGGCTGGGAGCCGTGGTTACAAAGGGAGTGGCGAATGTGCCCTGGCCAGGAAATCCGACACCGAGAATCGCCGAGGTCTATGGCGGGATGCTCAACGCCATCGGCCTTCAGAATCCGGGAATTGATGTATTCTGTAAGCAGGATATTCCTTTTCTGAAGAAGTTTGATACAAAGATCATTGTCAATGTATGCGGACATTCTGTTGAGGAGTATACTGAGGTTGTGGAGCGGCTGGCGGAAGAACCGGTTGATATGCTGGAGATCAATATTTCCTGTCCAAACGTCAAGGAAGGAGGTATTGCATTCGGTACGAATCCGAAAGTTGCAGAACGGATCACAAAAGCCTGCAAGGATGCAGCAAAGCAGCCGGTGATCATGAAACTCAGTCCGAACGTCACAGATATCAGTGAGATGGCAAGGGCTGTCGAGGCAGGAGGAGCAGATGCCGTATCGCTGATCAATACGTTGACCGGAATGAAGATTGATGTAAATCGCAGAAAATTTGTTCTCGCGAATAAGACAGGGGGTATGTCCGGCCCCGCCGTAAAGCCTGTTGCACTTCGGATGGTTTATGAGGCGGCGCATGCCATCAGCCTTCCGGTGATTGGCATGGGCGGCATTGCTACAGCAGAGGACGCCCTGGAGTTCATTCTTGCCGGTGCCACAGCCGTGTCTGTTGGAACTGCAAATTTCTACAATCCCCATGCAACACTGGATATCATTGATGGACTGAACCGGTATCTGGATGAAAACGACATTGACGATATCCATGAACTGATCGGTGCAGTTCAGGATGCGTAAGTAAAAAATTAAGAATAGTTTGTTCCGGTAAATGTACATAAGTAGAGGAGAGACCAGAGTATGGAGGAATATAAGAAGCAGTTTATTGACTTTATGGTGCAGAGTCATGTGCTGAAATTCGGAGAGTTTACGCTGAAAAGCGGAAGAAAGTCTCCGTTTTTCATGAATGCAGGTGCCTATGTTACAGGTTCTCAGCTGAGGGAGCTGGGCCGGTTTTATGCCAGGGCGATTCATGACAGCTATGGGCTGGACTTTGATATCCTGTTCGGACCGGCATATAAGGGTATCCCGCTTTCCGTAGTTACGGCTATCGCAATCAGTGAACTCTATGGAGTGGATGTCAGGTACTGCTCCAACCGTAAAGAAGCCAAGGACCACGGCGGGGACAAGGGGATTCTTCTTGGAAGCGAGATCAAAGATGGTGACCGGATCGTGATCATCGAGGATGTTACAACTTCCGGAAAGTCGATTGAGGAAACCTTCCCGATACTTCAGGCACAGGGTAATATCCAGATCAAGGGGCTCATGGTATCGCTGAACCGGATGGAGAGAGGCAGAGGAAGCGGCAGTGCCCTCTCTGAAATTTCACAGAAGTACGGATTCCCGACCAATGCCATTGTCACCATGGCAGATGTATACAGCTATCTCAGTGGAGAAGAAGGACACCCGGCTCTGCTTACAGATGATCTTAAGTCCGCTATCCGGAATTATTATGCGGAATATGGAGCGGACGAATACAGAGATATATTCAGTAAAATGTAAAATGTGAGAAATAATGGCAAAAAAGAAACAGGTAAAATACACCTTTATTGAAAAGGAAAAAGTAACCGATACAAGAGTATCGCTGACTTTGTCGGTCATCTCCCTGCTGGTTATGATCGTGACAATCGGTATCTCCTTCCTGGTTCAGGCAAAGGGAGGCATTGTGCTGGGAGCTGCCGGGCTGATTGCGATGCTCTTTGCATTCTATGGATTTTTTCTTGGCATGCGTGCGCTGTCCGAAAGAAAGGAAGGCGTTAAGAGGACTACGCTGTCTGCCCTGTTATCAGGTGTGATGTCGATTTTGTGGGCAATTCTCCTGCTTCTGGGCATACACTGATATAGATCTGTTTTATTAAGGTCTGATTGCAGGCAAAGATACACCTTCTCTCAGGACGGCTTCTTTCAGGTGGTCGATTTCATACAGACTATGCTGTTGTATCCGACGGCAAGTGGAGAATCAGTACAGCAGAAGGGATCATGGTATAGCATTATGACAGAAGATCATGAGCGTTTTCAGAAACAGCTTGATTTTATTCTTGAGATTGATAAGGAGAAGAATATTCTGCGCCAGACACATCTGACCGGGCATGGACGCAGAGAGGATGATGCCGATCATGCATGGCATCTGGCAGTTATGGCCTGGATATTAAAGGAATATGCAAATCAGGAGATTGACCTTGTAAAAACGATCCTTATGGTGCTTATCCACGATCTCGTAGAAATAGATGCCGGAGATACCTACGCATACGATACCGAAGGAAAGAAGACGGAAAAAGAGCGGGAGACAAGGGCGGCTGCACGCATCTTCGGTCTGCTGCCGGAGGATCAGGGGAGAGGGCTGCGTTCCCTATGGGAAGAGTTTGATGCATACCAGACACCCGAATCCCGCTTTGCCCATGTTATGGACAATTTTCAGCCTGTGCTTCTGAATCATTCTAATGGAGGCAGTGACTGGAAGGAACATGGGGTCAGATTGGAACAGGTTATGGGACGGAACGCGAAGACAGGAACAGGTTCAGAGAAAATCTGGTCATACATGCAGGAAATTCTGCAGGAAAACGTCAGAAAGGGAAGCCTGAAGCCCTGATGCACTTTTTTTGAGATCCTGTAATATTCTGGCAGCAGGGAGAGATGGAGAAACCGGTTATTTTGGAAAAATTAAAGAAAGAAACGGATATTCAAATTACAGATAACATTTTACCAGCAGCACATATGGAGGAATCCATAGAAGCGGAGGATTTTCATGAGCGTTTTCGGCTTGCGGCAGAACGTATCCGGGAAATCCCCGCTGAAAAGCGTGTGCAGGAGCCATATCGTGCATTCTTTGAGAGGGAAGCCGTTTTTCTCTCTGATATGGTCACGCTTATGCAGGAAAATGAACGCGATGAGCATCGGAATGACTCCCTCGTTTGTCTTCGTGAGAGGAACCACCGAATATACGAGGATGTTCTTCCGGAACATTATGCTTCCTGCTTTGGAAACCCTGATTATGCTGTAGATACTCTCGGTGAAGAGTATGGAAGGCTTTTGTCTTTTTTGTATATGGAGCTTCGTGGTACGGTTGTCTACGCTTATGAGAACAAGACCTGGGACATACTGACGGGAATGGAACTCTTTCTGGAAATCTATCAGCAGTTTACTGCGGATGCACTGCCGGATCCGGCACAGATTCAGGAGTCGCTGTACTGGTACTGCAGTGATTATGCTGCCAGAATGATGAATGACAGGACCAGAGAATGTGTGGATCCATCTCTTTCTTTCGCAAGGGATATTATTCTGCATGAAGATCTGTCTGATCTGCGGTATCTGTATCGTTTCGGCGAATACGTGACAGAAAATGAGGAAAAAACCGCTGTTTTTCTGAATTCTCTTTCAGAGGAGGAAATTGAAGCAATTGCCCGTACCTGGACCGAGGGATACAGAATCGGATTTGAGACGGAGCGAAAGAATATACACAGCAAAAAAACAGTTAATATCCGTTTCCGTCTGGGCTTTGAACGTGTCGTAAGACAGGCGATTCTTCAGTTCAGGGAAATGGGACTGGAGAGCGTCATATACCGGTCAGCCACCCATGCAGTCAATAAAAGGCAGCATCTGCGCATCGGATATTATGGGGCAGTTCCTAATCCACAGTTTGAATATGATCACAGGAATGATGCCTTTGTATTTCTGGATGAGAAATTCGTCACCAGGAAGCTGCAGGGTCTCCGTTCTGCATATGAACGGTATAAGGATCTGGCTAAGGTGCATGGCGGTCCGGCCTGTATGGATGTTTTTGGTGAAATACCGTTTGTACCGGTGCAGTCACGTCACAGCATCACCCTCACGGAGGCTCAGCAGAGGGAACAGGTTCGGTATAACAGTGAGGCGGGACAGATTACAAATCGTTACATAAAGGGTTCAGAGCGCAGCTTTACGATTATTGCTTATCCGGTTCCGGAAATCGGAGACGATTTCCAGGATATCTTTCATGCAACAGAGAAGATTAATAACCTGGATTACAGAAAGTATCAGAAAATCCAGCAGAAACTGATCGATGCGCTGGACCAGGGTATTGCCGTGAGAGTCAGGGGAATGCGTGGGAACCGCACTGATCTCAGGGTGATGCTTCATACCCTTCGGGATCCGGAGCACCAGACCAATTTTGAGAACTGTGTTGCCGATGTCAATATTCCGGTTGGAGAGGTCTTCACAACGCCTGTTCTAAAGGGCACAGAGGGGGTGCTTCATGTCCGGCAGGTTTATCTTGGAGAATTCCAGTATAAAGATCTGGAGATTCATGTTTCCGACGGTATGATCGCTGATTACAGTTGTGGAAATTTTGCATCCAGAGATGCGAACCGACACTATATAGAAGAAAATATTCTGTTTCATCATGCCTCTCTTCCGATGGGAGAGTGTGCGATCGGTACCAATACAACAGCATACCGCATGGCAAAGCAATATCATATTGAGGACAAGCTGCCCATACTGATCGCAGAAAAGATGGGACCACATTTTGCCTTTGGGGATTCCTGCTACAGCTGGGAGGAGGATCATCCGGTGTATAATCCGGATGGAAAAGAAATTATTGCCAGGGACAATGAACGTTCGATTCTTCGGAAAACAGACCCCGCACAGGCATATTTTGGCTGTCATACAGATATCTCTATTCCCTATGAGGAGCTTGGATCCATCAGAGTGGAAAAAGCAGATGGAGCAGAGATATCTCTGATTGAAGAGGGAAGATTTGTGCTTCCTGGTACAGAGGAACTGAATGAACCCCTTCGGAATTTATTCTGATAAGAATGACATCTGTAAAAATTCATAAATGAAAACAGAAATTCAGAATCAGATACTGATCCAGAAAACTTACAGGATTATTGCGTTGGTTCAGTTTACGTTTCACAGACGTTGAAAGATAGAAACATTTCGGATATTATGTTAGTCGTTAAGTGATTACGATTGCAAAAGGAGAGCACATACGATGGCAAAAGTTGGAATTGTAATGGGAAGTGATTCGGACATGGCGGTCATGTCCAAAGCTGCAGCAGTACTGGAGGAGTTTGGGATTGACTTCGAAATGCGGATCATCTCTGCACACAGAGAGCCTGAAGAGCTTGTAGCCTGGGCAAAGAGTGCTGAAGCCAGAGGTATCCGCGTTATTATTGCAGGAGCCGGCATGGCAGCAGCCCTGCCCGGCATGGTAGCGGCCCTTTTCCCGCTTCCGGTGATCGGCGTACCTATGAGCAGCAAGGCGTTGGGCGGGACAGATGCGCTGTATTCGATTGTACAGATGCCCTCCGGAATTCCTGTTGCGACAGTGGCTGTCGATGGATCGAAGAATGCTGCAATTCTTGCAGCACGTATTCTTGCAGTCTCTGATCCGGAGCTTCTTGCGAAGGTCAAAGCATATGGCGAAAAAGGGAAAAAGGGCGTCATAGCAAAGGATACGAAGCTTCAGGAAGTCGGTTACAGAAATTATACAAAATAACCCCAATACATCCTGAAAAAACACAGAAACTTAAGATAACGCACACCGCCTGCTGGCGGAATAACTATCGGATTTTGCAGCATGTCATGCAGATACCTGGAGATAAATGGAGGACATTATGGATTATAAGTCATCTGGAGTTGATATCGAAGCTGGATACAAATCTGTTGAGCTGATGAAGAAATATGTAAAGGAGACCGTGCGCCCGGAAATGCTGGGCGGACTGGGTGGATTTTCCGGAGCATTCTCGGCGGATGCCTTTAAGAATATGGAGCATCCGACACTTGTGTCCGGCACTGATGGTGTCGGAACCAAACTGAAACTTGCCTTCCTTATGGACAGGCATGATACCGTTGGCATTGACTGTGTGGCTATGTGTGTAAATGACATTGCCTGTGCAGGCGGTGAACCTCTGTTTTTCCTGGATTATATTGCGTGTGGCAAGAATTATCCGGAGAAAATTGCAGAAATCGTGAAGGGTGTTGCGGCAGGCTGCCTGCAGTCAGAGGCTGCTCTGATTGGTGGAGAGACTGCGGAAATGCCGGGATTTTATCCGACGGATGAATATGACCTTGCGGGCTTTGCAGTAGGTGTCGTGGATCAGAAGGATATGATTACCGGAGCGGATCTGCAGGATGGTGATGTGCTGATCGGTCTTGCTTCCTCGGGCGTTCACAGCAATGGTTTTTCTCTGGTACGGAAGGTTTTTGACATGACTCCTGAATCACTGGATACCTATTATGATGAGCTCGGCGGAAAGCTCGGCGATGTTCTCCTGGAGCCGACCAAGATCTATGTCAAGGCATTGAAGAATATCCGTAAGGCAGGTGTGAGAGTCCAGGGATGCAGTCATATCACCGGTGGCGGATTCTATGAGAATGTTCCCCGCATGCTCAGAGATGGTGTCTATGCGGAGATCGAGAAGGATTCTTACCCGGTGCTGCCGATTTTCCGGCTTCTTCAGGAAAAAGGAGATATTGAAGAGCATGTCATGTATAACACATACAATATGGGTATCGGCATGGTGCTCGCAGTCCGCCCGGACGATGCAGAAAAGACCATGCAGGCTGTTCGTGAAGCTGGAGAATATCCGTATCAGATCGGCCATATCAGAGCAGGCGAAAAGGGTGTAAAGCTCATATAAAGGGATGTATAGGTCACACAAAGCCTGCATAAAGGAGGAACGTATGCTGAGAGTTGTAGTACTGGTATCCGGTGGAGGCACAAATCTCCAGGCCATTCTGGACGCCATCGAAAATGGCACCATTACAAACGCTGAAGTCGTCGGTGTAATCAGCAACAATCCGGGAGCGTATGCTTTGGAGCGTGCCAGACAAAAGGGAATTGATGCGGCGGTTGTGAGTCCGCGCAGTTTTTCCACCAGAGCAGAATTTGAGGACGCCTACCTTGAGAAAACCAGATCTTATAACCCTGACCTGGTAGTACTGGCGGGATGTATGGTAGTTATTCCGGAAAAAATGGTGAAGGCTTTTCCTGACCGCATGATCAACATTCATCCGGCCCTGATTCCTTCCTTCTGTGGTACTGGCTATTACGGCCTTCATGTACATGAGAAGGTGCTGGAGCGGGGCGTAAGGGTGACTGGTGCCACAGTGCACTTTGTGGATGCAGGAACGGACACCGGACCAATCATCTTACAGAAGGCTGTTTATGTACAGGAAGGTGATACACCGGAGATTCTGCAGCAACGTGTTATGGAACAGGCAGAATGGAAGATTATGCCTGAAGCCATCAACTTGATTGCAAATGGCAGGGTTTCCGTGAAGGATGGAAGGGTGCATATTCAGGATTATACCTTTGGTCAGATCTGAGCGGGGATTTTAGTCATAATGTGATTTTTCTGGTCTGAATGTGATTTTGCCTGATTATTATGATGAATCTGATGAGAGTATTTGCCTGGTAATCAACGCTTTGGCAGGAAAGTGAGGAGAGAAGCATGGGAATGAAAGTACTGGTAGTGGGCGGAGGCGGCCGCGAGCATGCGATTGTCTGGAAGGTTGCCCAAAGTCCGAAGGTGGACAAGATTTATTGTGCACCCGGAAATGCAGGAATTTCAGAACTGGCAGAATGCGTGCCTATTGGTGCAATGGAATTTGATAAGCTTACCGCCTTTGCTAAGGATCATAAGATTGATCTGACGATTGTCGGAATGGACGATCCACTGGTAGGCGGTATTGTAGATGCTTTTGAGGCGCAGGGACTTCGTGTATTCGGCCCAAGAAAAAATGCGGCCATTCTTGAGGGATCTAAAGCTTTTTCCAAGAATCTCATGAAAAAATATCATATTCCAACAGCTTCCTATGAGACATTCACAACGCCGGAGGATGCAATCGCTTATCTGGAGAAGAATACGAAGTATCCGATTGTTCTGAAAGCGGATGGACTGGCTCTGGGCAAGGGTGTTCTGATCTGTAACAATCTTGATGAGGCAAAAGCCGGTGTCAGGGAATTGATGATCGATAAGAAGTTCGGACATGCGGGAGATGAGCTTGTCATTGAGGAGTTCATGACTGGCCGCGAGGTATCTGTCCTGTCCTTTGTGGATGGTAACATTGTCAAAACGATGGCTTCTGCCCAGGACCACAAGAGGGCAAAGGATGGAGACCAGGGATTGAATACAGGCGGAATGGGTAATTTCTCTCCTACGCCTTTCTATACAAAGGAAGCTGACGCATTCTGCCAGAAGTATATCTTCCAGCCAACGGTTGATGCCATGAAAGCTGAGGGACGTCCCTTTAAAGGCATCATCTTCTTCGGCCTGATGCTAACCGGGGATGGGCCCAAGGTTCTGGAGTACAATGCCCGCTTTGGGGATCCGGAAGCACAGGTTGTACTTCCGCGCATGAAGAACGACATTGTTGATGTTATGGAGGCATGCATTGACGGAACGCTGGACCAGATCGACCTTCAGTTTACGGATGATGCCTGTGTAACCGTTGTTCTTGCAAGTGATGGATATCCGGTGTCCTATGAGAAGGGATTCCCCATTCATGGGCTGGACAGGTTCAAAGATAAAAAAGGTTATTATGTATTCCACGCAGGAACAAAATTCAATGACAAGGGAGAAGTCGTGACCAACGGTGGTCGCGTTCTTGACGTAACAGCACTCGGGAAGGACTTGAAAGAAGCAAGGGCCAATGCCTATAAAGCAGTTGACTGGATCAGCTTCCAGAATAAGTATTACCGTCATGATATCGGTCACGCGATCGATGAGTTCAAGGGCTGACAGCATTTCATCAAAATACAAAAAGACTGAATGTGTACAGCAATAACCTGGGCAGTGACTGACAGATCAGCTGTTGCAAACCGGTAAGAGGTGTATTGAAACATCTTTTACCGGTTTTTTGTTTGTCTGCGAGTAATCATCTTTAAATGCAAAAAACTTGCATAGACAAATCATCGATATTGTCTGGCTATTCCGACATAATACATTTTTTAAAATAATATGCAAAAAACACTTGACATTACAGGATTAATTCTGTATTATAAAAAACAAGAAGAGAGATAACCAATAAGGAATAAAAGTTATCAATTTTCTTAATCGGGTATTTACTTTTGGAGGATAGGCCAATGGGAAAGTAAAGTTTTTCACTCGGTGATTGTTAAAACAGTTAAATTTTATAAGAGCTCAATAAGGTTTAGCTGAAAGCTGTAAAAGCTAAAAAATACTCATAAAAAATAAAATCGCAGGAGTGCGATCAGCGCATAACAGGATCTGAGCGCAGAGAAAAACAGAGTCTCCGGATCAGCAGATTCGTAAAAGAGGCTGTCGGTCAAAAGTGAATATGGCATATGAATAGAAAGTGAGGTTATACAGTGAAACTTCAGGATATTCATTAGAAGGGCTGCTTGGTTTGAATAAGACAATCAGGCAGCCCTTTTCCATGCCTTGTTATCTTTTTTCAAAAAAGTGTTGACAATTGAAACAATATCGGGTTATAATAGCAAAGCGAGTTGAGGAAAGAACATCCAGAAGGGATCTTAGCTCAGCTGGGAGAGCATCTGCCTTACAAGCAGAGGGTCACAGGTTCGAGCCCTGTAGGTCCCATTCCTTCAACTCACAGTCTGATATATGGCGAGATAGCTCAGTTGGCTAGAGCACGCGGTTCATACCCGCGGTGTCGAGAGTTCAAGTCTCCCTCTCGCTACTTACTTTCCGGAAAGCTCTGCTTACAGCTTTCCGGTTTTTTTATGTATTCTGTTTAAGGAGTTTCAGTTCCTGAGCGTTTTTCCATATTTACTTATTGCATTTTTCCTGTTGAAGGTCTCCAGGCAGTAATGTTTTTCAGCCCGTCATATTACCCAATTCTGTCTCGATTCTTGTCTTTATATGCGTGAATATGCTATAATGACACTAATTGAATTTTAATGAACAGGGCGCGGTCCATTAAGATACAGGTAACAGGATGGAAATAAGGGATTCCAGTGACAAACATATTATCATAGTGAAATGGAGTGACTTATTATGGATAAGGAAACACTAAAGGCATTTGCAGATGCAGTTCAGGCGAAGACCCGGAAAACTGAGATGAAGAAGGGATCTCTTCTCAGAATTATTTTGGCTGCTATAGCGGCTACTGCAGCGATCTGTGGGCTCGCATATGCAGTGTATCGTTACTTTACACCGGATTATCTTGAAGACTTCGATGATGAAGATTTTGATGACGATTTTGACAGCTATTTCGATGAGAATGATAAGGATGAGGACGAAAAATCCCATGATGCGCAGGATACATCTGGTGAGTCCGAGCAGAAGACAGAATAAGATGATGAATGTTGCAGATGATTTCTGCACACAGACAGAAGCTGTTTTCTGAACTGAAAATCAGAATGCAGGTATAGAAGCGTCAAGCCCCGACACATGGCTGTGCCGGGGCTTTTTTGAAGAAAACGGGAGTTAATAAAAAACACGATGAAAAAGGGTGAAGTTTACGACGGTATTGTAGAGAGGGTCACATATCCAAATAAGGGCCATATTCAGGTGACAGACGGCAATGGTGAGAAAAAAGAAGTCGTCGTGAAGAATACCATTCCAGGACAGACGGTCCGCTTTCGTATTCATAAGAAAAAGGCTGGTATGATAGAAGGACAGCTGCTCTCAGTAAGCAAAGCTTCTGAACTTGAAACAGAGGATCCGGGCTGTAATCTATATCCGGATTGTGGAGGGTGCACTTATCGCACACTTCCCTATGAGACCCAGCTAAAGCTGAAAGAGCAGGAAATACGATCTTTGATCAACCATGCATTGACTGAAGGAGACCAGGTAACCAAAGACAGGGATACCATATTCGAGGGAATCCTGCCAAGCCCTCAGAGAAGAGGCTATCGCAACAAGATGGAATATGCATTTGGAGATTGCGTAAAGGGTGGAGCACTCACTCTTGGTCTTCATAAGAAAAACAGTACCTATGATATTCTGACAGCTGATCACTGTCAGATCGTACACGATGATTTTAATCTGATTCTCAGACGTGTTCTGGATTTCTGCCGGGTACAGGGCTGGAACTATTTTCACAAGATGACCCATCAGGGTTACCTGCGGCATCTGCTGGTGCGCCGCGCCTCAGCGACAGGAGAGATCCTGGTGGATCTGGTTACAAGTTCCCAGAGCGGAGAAAAAGAGTTCCCCGGAGAGCTGTTTGTTGAACAACTGCTGCAATTGCATCTTTCAGGAAGGATCGTCGGCATTCTCCACACCATCAATGACTCCGTCGCAGATGTGATCAGAAATGATCAGACTGACCTCCTGTATGGCAGAGACTATTTTTATGAGAATCTTCTGGGATTGTGCTTTAAAATTACTCCGTTTTCTTTTTTTCAGACCAATTCAGAAGGAGCTGAGGTGTTGTACCGCACTGCGAGAGATTTTCTCGGAGATATGAAGGACCAGACGGTGTTTGATTTATACAGCGGCACCGGAACAATCGCTCAGATCATTGCTCCTGTAGCCGGAAAAGTAATCGGTGTGGAAATTGTAGCAGAAGCAGTGGAGGCGGCCAGGGAGAACGCGCAAAGAAATCATCTGGATCATTGCAGTTTCCTTTGCGGAGATGTCCTGAAAGTCATTGATGAGATTGCGGAAAAGCCGGATGCCATTATTCTGGATCCGCCCAGAGAGGGAATCCACCCGAAGGCTCTTCCGAAAATCATCGCATACGGCGTCAATAAGATCATTTATATCTCCTGCAAACCCACAAGCCTTGCCAGAGATCTTCCGGTTTTCCTTACACATGGGTATCATCTGGATCGATATAAGTGCATTGACTTATTCCCCGACACCGTTCATCTGGAAACGGTAGCACTGCTCACCAGTAACAGATGATATCTGATAACTTTAGTTTGACAAAGTGTCAGTCGCCTTGTCACATCTCCACGTATCATAAATAACGAGAGAGGATAATATGATATTATCAGCGCTGCTTATAGGAGTTTGTTATATTATTACCTGGTATATCTGGGGCGTATTGTATAATGCTGTTTTCAGACGAAAAGATGCTGATTTCATCAGGACATTTCTTGGAGGCATGTTCCTTTATGAAATTGCCTTTTCGATATTTGTCATCCCACTGAAACTGAAAATGATATCACTGACAACAATTGCAATAGCCTGGGGATGCATCTGGGCGGGCAGCCTGGTCTGTATTTGTGTCTTTTTCCGGAAAAACTGCAAGGCTCCTGTTCTTTCCTTGAAAAGCTATATTTCCGATAATCGGCTGTTTGTCATATTAATATCCGTATTTGTTTTTGTGGAAATTGTTTTTTCTGCAATTTATGGCAGATGGAGTTCAAGCAACAATCCGGCAGAATATGTGGCATACGTGACGACTGCTGTATTTACGGATCAGCTTGGCACAACGGACCCCTGGACAGGCATGATCAGGCAGTCATTTGAACCGAGGCTGTTGACGCAGACATTTCTTGACCATAGCGCTGTGGTGGCAAAAATATTTCACGTGCATCCACTGGTAGAGATCAGACATGTTGTCCCTGCCATGTTTTATATCACGGGTGCGATGGCTGTATTTCTGCTCGCACAGGCGGTTTTCAGGAAAAGCAGTCAGCAGACAGTTTTCTTTTTCGTTTACCAGGCGGCTTCTGCTGTGACAACGAGAGGCTATCTTCTGCCGGGTTACTATTTGTTTTTCAGAAATTATGAGGGAAAGGATGCTGTTCCGGCACTTGTTATTCCACTTGCCTTTTATACGGTTTGGAAACTGTATGAGGACCCGGAGGATAAAGAGGTTCTGCTTTTTGGATCGATCTGTATGATTGGATCTTACTTTTATTCGGGATCCACGATGTATCTCGTTCCGGTAATATTCCTGGCGTTTATTCCGGGAATCATCTTCTGCAGGAAACACCTGCGGATGTTCTGTGATTTTTTATTGCTGCTTGCGCCCCATATTCTTTACACAGCTTACTATATGGCGGCAACAAATGGCACCATAACATGGAGTATTCTAAAATAAGAGGAGGCTGGTTATGGGTCTTGACCGTTCATCTTATACCAATGCATTTGACCTGTGGCGGGATTTTATGCTGGTCGTTCTTGGCGATGCACCATGGGAAACAGTACTGATGCTGGGTGGTTTTATTATTATTACGATCCTCTTCTGCATTTTCGGCAAGAAGCATCATCGCATTACCCTTGGCTTTCTGGGAATTGTCACACTTCTCATGTTTGAACCGCATATCATGTTCTTTGTCACAGATAAATTTGATATTAACCGGTACTTCCGGTATCTATGGATCATTCCTTGTGGACTCACATATGGATATGCCATTACCTGGATGATCTCACACATCCGGAAGGAAAAGAATCTGGAAATTGTATCATTCATTCTTTCCGGACTGCTTGCCGTCTGCATTATGCTGGAAGCGGTCAGTGCTCTGCCCATGACCTATTCCGGACTTGAAACTACCGCTTCTGTGCGACTGGGTAATCCTTATGCAGGCATCCTTGCCAGAGCAGATCAGGACAGAAACAATGGGACTTCTTTCGTGGAGGACATAAAAGATGAAATCCGGACAAAGGGAGTCATTGCCAGCACCAGAGATCTGATGAATGAGATCTCATTTCAGCCGATAAATGAAATAAAGAATAATTTAGTGACAGCACTAAAGGAAAAAAGGGTTGAAAACAATCTGGGTATCAGTTCTGAAATAATAGAGATCTGTGACATCCTTCATCAGGACGAAAATGAAAACGGACAGCCTTCTGTCAAGAGCACAGTTGCTGCCGGACCTGAATCGGATACGACACAGTTCCAGACAGAGAACGGTGACATATATTATATCAAAAATGCAAATGCCTGTTGCAAGGTTCTTTATGGATACAGTATATATATGGAACTCAGAACCTATGATGCATCCTTTTACTCCGGACTGAGCAAGGACGATCAGCTCAGATTTAACAGTATATCTTATGGAAACACTGAGGTGCAGGACTATGTGAACAGTGGACAGTGGAGTCTTCTCCTGAGCCTTCTGGTCAATGGAAACGCCAGCGGGCAGCTTGATATTGATAATGGTACTGTACAACATGCATTAGAGACCATGGGTTATCAGTATGTCATTATTCAAACTGACAAAAGCACACTTCCTCTGTTTGAGAAATGCGGTACAGCGATTGGGACAACAGATCATTATACAATCATACGCATTCAGTAGAAAGACGTCAGGACAAATGATGATACTCCCTATGCGTTACAAAGAAATATAATCCGGTGACAGCACTTCCTGTTATAGCCCAGGTAATCGGATAGATCACAACAACCTGTCGGAAATCCGTGAAACGGTTCAGCATAAACGATATGTAAATAACACGCAGAATACAGCTTCCAAAGAGCGTGATCAGCGCTGGCGCAAGAGAGTGTCCGATACCGCGCAGAGAAGCGCCTGTAATCTCATAGGATGCTGTCATGGGCTCCAGCAGGGTGATGAAAGTCATGCGTATAAAAGCGTAATAGACCACCTCCGGGTCAGGAGAAAAGAGCGCGATCAGCTGATGACGCAGCAGGAAGAAGCTTGCCGCAACAATTGCGCAGAATCCAACTGCACATGCCATTGCAATCCTTGTGGTCCGCCGGCAACGGTCGTACTTCCCGGCCGCGAAATTCTGACTGATAAAGGTCATTACAGCCTGGGAAAAGCCATTTACGACAAAGTAGCTGATATATTCAAAGTTCAGAGCAGCGGAATTACCGGCAATGCAGGCCGCACCGAATTTATTGATTGCTGCCTGGATAACTACATTTGAAATAGAAAAAATCATTCCCTGCAGCCCTGCCGGACCGCCTATCCACAGAATTCTCTTCAGATATGCACCCTTTATGGAGAGCTTCCGGATATCCAGATGAAGCATTCCCTTTTCCTTCAGAAGGGTGCGGAAAATCAGGCTGGCGCTGACACCATTGCTGATTGTTGTTGCAATGGCCACGCCGTCTGCATTTCTGTGCAGGACAATAACAAAGAAGAGGTTGAGTCCGACGTTCAAAATGCCGGAACAGGTCAGATAGAAAAGAGGTCTCTTTGTGTCACCGATCGACCGGAGCACGGCACTTCCAAAGTCATAGATCATCAGAAACGGCATGCCCAGAAAGTAAATCCGCAGGTAGGCAACCGCCATGCCCATGACCTCTGAGGGCGTGCCGAGAAGCCCAAGAACAGGCTTCGCAATGAACTGGCCAAGTGCCAGCATGATAAATCCGCTGATAAGCGCAACCATAAAGCTTGTGTGCATGGCCTCGTTTACCTTGTCTCTCTTCCCGGATCCGATAAACCCGGACAGCATGACATTGGAACCGATAGATAATCCCGTAAATAAGGTCACAAGAACATTGATGACCGGAGCATTTGCACCCACGGCAGCCATCGCCTGACTGGAGGCGAAATTTCCTACAACTGCTGTATCCGATGCGTTGAAAAGCTGCTGCAGAATACTGGAGAGGCAGATCGGGATCGCAATGGCACAAAGCTTGTGGAAGATGCCGCCTTCCAGCATATCAATTTCTCTTGCTTTCTGACTTTCCAAAAGAACCCCTCCTGATAAATGCTATTTACACAAAAATACAAAAGCGCAAAAAATTAGCCGGACATCAGATGAGAATTGCCGGCTAAGAAACAGATACGAAGAAAAAGGTCGTTAATAATAATTGAACCTGCCAGTTGCTTTTATGAATGTCCTCTCGGCACCTTGCCAAGCAGGTCTTTCTCGTAGGTCATGTCCGCTATCATCAGGCGGATAAAGGTATAGAGAAGCACTGGAATAATCCCCCAGATTGCCCTCACGGAGAATTTTTCGCAGAGCAGAGTAGAAAGCAGACCGCCTACCAGGAAAACCAGGATCATGGACCCGTGCATCTTCCAGCGCAGACTTGCCTTCGGGTCCTTGTCCCGGACAGCCTTTACAAGGTTGCTGCCTGTCTGTCGGATGTGGTTGGTTACAAAGGTCGTTGCCATGGGAATGCCTTCATTCTGGCGGAAGGTATTGAACTGCATGGAACAGATGAAGTTCAGTGTTACCTGACAGATCTGGTCCGGTGCGCTCTCAGGAAGGGCACCAAGAAAGATGACCATTGGAATCTCCAGGCCCACCAGAATGGTATCCCATCGCAGAATACGCAGCTTTTTTACATTTTTTGCGAGGATTTCTGAAAGTATTGCCCCCATAAAATAGGCAGAAATGGGAATCAGAAGATAGAGAGCTTTGCTCCAGTCTCTGCTGCCAATTGCCATGGAAAGCAGTACGACATTTCCTGTCTGGGCGTTGCAGAATACGCCTCCCCTGGCCATAAAGGTATACGCTCCATAGAATCCTCCAACCAGGATCAGTGACCAGAATACCCAGTGCTTTTCACATTCCAGAAAAAATTCCCTGTCCCCTTCCCGGTGTTTTGTATAATCCGCATTTTCCCTCAAGATGTTCATCGCCCCCTTCGGAAGATTGATGCCGGGAAGAAACCGTCTGATCTGCTGCAGAGTAACTCTGCGTATTACCCGGCAAAAAACAATGTTAACATAGCACAACGTCTGTAAAAGCACAAGTTTTCAGATCAGTAATATTCATTCCAAAGACTGTATGAGATGTACCCTCTCTGGCATGTGAATTGTATCGCAAGATCGTATAAAGATGCGTACCGGGTTTTAAGGTGCATGCTGATGTGATAAGGATTGCACCGGTATCGGATTCTGGTGTAAACTGTATTGCAGACAGATAATACATATGATTATGCAATTGCAATAAGGCAGGTGAAATGGATTGACAGGTAATGAACGCCGTCAGGAAATTCTGAACATTCTGAGAAAAAACAAACGGCAGGTTTCAGGGAGCAGTCTTGCCAGGACGTTTTCGGTAAGCAGGCAGGTGATTGTACAGGATATTGCTCTTCTGAGGGCCGAGGGAATACCGATTCTCTCTGCTGCGCGCGGATATGTGCTTGCGCAGCCGGATAAAGAGGTCTGCAGCCGGGTATTCAAGGTGCGGCATACTCCGGAACAGGCTTGTGAGGAGATGAATCTGATCGTGGACTGTGGTGGCAGGATTGAGGATGTATTTGTCTACCATCGGGTGTATGGGATCATCAGGGCTTCCATGCAGATCCGTTCAAGACTTGATGTAAAACGGTACCAGGAGGAGATCTCAGGTGGAAAGAGTGCGCCTTTATCCAATATCACTGCCGGTTATCATTATCATACAGTAACCGCAGACAGTGAGCACACATTAGATATTATTCAGAAGGAACTTGCATCCAATGGATTTCTTGCACAGCTGCAGGATTATGAGCCTGTGAATTTCTGGGCAAAGGATGAAGATACGGAAAGTAATGATCTCAGGATGCCGGATGATAGTAAGAACAATAAAAATTCCGGAGAACTGCACAGAGTGAATGACAGGACAGATTTGAATAAATAACATATGCTATCACTTTTCACGGAAGAATTTACCTGGAATTCACTTTATGATGGTATTTACTTTATTATGGATTTTACATAAATAATAAATGGAATTTATGCAGGCGCGTTGAATCGCACTGACAGCCTGCAGTAAAATAAAGGGAATTGCGGTAAATATCCGCAAAATCCATTAAGAACCAGTAGAATGCAACCGCAACAAAAATTATTTTCACAGAAGAAATGGAGGATTATTCTATTATGCGTTCACCTTATGTTTGGGCACACAGAGGGGCAAGTGGATATGCACCGGAGAACACACTGGAAGCTTTTCAGCTGGCAGCTGATATGGGGGCTGACGGCGTGGAGCTTGATGTACAGCTGACCAGAGACAACCAGATCGTCGTATGCCATGATGAGACAATCGACCGTACTTCCAACAGGAAGGGCTGGGTTAAGGACTACACGCTGGAAGAGCTGAAGAACATGAATTTTGACAACGGCAATAAGGCCTATGAGGGTGCGCAGATTCCTACCATGCAGGAGGTTTTTGATCTTCTTCGTGACACGGATCTTGTCATCAATATCGAGTTAAAGACCGGTATTATTTTTTATAAAGGTCTGGAAGAAGACATCGTGAAGCTTACAAAGGCAAATCACTTTGAGGACAGGGTTATATACTCCTCCTTTAACCATTATTCCGTCATGAAAATCAAGGAAGCTGACCCGGACGCAAAAACCGGATTCCTCTATGCTGACGGGACGATCGACATGCCCGGATATGCAGAGGACCATGGCGTGGACGCACTGCATCCCGCACTTTACAATATCCAGTATCCGGACTTTATGAAGGAGTGCAGGGAGAAGAATCTCGATGTCAATGTCTGGACAGTCAATGATGGAAAATATCTGAAGATGTGTCAGGAAGCCGGTGTACATGCGGTGATTACCAATTATCCAAAGAAGGCACTTGAGCTGTTCGGGAGGAAATGAGGATGGAATTCCTTGGTGAGGAGGATTACAGAGCGGCGATGGACGGCCCCTGCCGTGCATGGCGGGAGCAGTGTGTGAAGCAGGAAAGCTTTACCTCATATGATGGAACGAAAATCAATTATTACTTCGCAATCCCGGAGCATGCTTCTGCAGTGATTGTACTGTTTCATGGCTTTTGCGAATTTTATGGAAAATACCATGAGATGACCTGGTATTTCTATCAGCATGGTTTTGGTTTCTTTTTCCCGGAGATGCGGGGACATGGCTTATCCGGAGGCAAGCTGAAGGAAAAGGACCTCGTTCATATCGATGACTATGATTCTTACGTCTCCGATATGAAGCAGTTTTATGATCAGGTGGTTGCAAAGATTCCGCTCCCCAAGCTGCTCTTTGCGCATTCCATGGGCGGCGCTATCGCTGCACTGTATCTGGAGAATTATACCAGTGACTATCAGGGGGCGGTTCTTTCCAGTCCGATGCTGAAACTGCGCACAAACGGCTATTCACCGCGCAAGATCAAAATGCTTGCCTTTTTTGCGACTCTGTTCCATATGAAGAAGAAGCTTTCGGCAGGGCAGAGCCGGTTTGATGGCGTGAACATATTTGAAAAATCCAGCTGTCAGTCACGGGCACGGTATGATTACATGTTTGAGATGCGCTGTGCGGATGAAAATTATCAGACCTACGGATCGACCTACGGCTGGTCTATTGCAAGCCTTAAGGCGACGGATAAGCTGATTGCGAATGCATCAAAGATCAGGACGCCGCTGGCGGTCTTTATGGCCGGGCAGGACCATCTGGTGGACCCGGAGGGCTATACGCAGCTCTTCCAGGCACTTCCGGACACGCACAGGTATGCGTATCCCTCGTCCAGGCATGAGATATTCAATGCCACAACGGATGTGCGTAAGGACTATTATAAGAAGCTGTTTCATGAACTCGACACAATGACAGAGGAGGTGGGTTGATCTATGCAGTCAGGCAAGCATGGTACCGGGATGCCGTCCCGGCTGATGTATGGTGCTGGGGAATTTTTTAATGGCGGAGCTTTTGTCATTATCAACGCCTTCTTTTCTGTCTTTCTGATCAAGGCGATGGAAATGCCGGCTGCTCTTGCGGGGACGGTTCCGCTGATCGGACATTTCTGGGATGCCGTAACGGATCCGATCATGGGCAACATCACGGACCGGACCACCTCGAAAATGGGTGCGAAACGCTTCTACATGCTGATTGGTTCATTCGCCACGGCAGTGACCTTTGCCACCCTGTGGATACCGTTCCGGGCAGATAATCCGGTTACCATGTTTATTTTCTATGTGATCATGTATTGTCTGTTCTCCACAGGCTCTACCATTCTGATGGTGCCATATAACGGACTTCTGCCGGATATGCTGGACGATTATGATACCCGATCGAAGTTCTCAAATGTCCGTATGATCTGGTCGACCCTTGGCGCCATGGTCTGCGGTGTACTTCCAAGCCTGATGATCACAGATACTACAAAGACGACGCCATATCTGAGATGCGGCGTCTTATTCGGTCTGCTGTTCCTTGTGACCTGTGTGATTACGGTTGCGGGCACATGGGAGAAGTGCCATCCGCCCGTCAGATCGAAAATGGTATACAGTTTTGACCATGCTGCCAGTGCGTTCCGGAGTCGTTCCTTCCGTCTGTTTGTCGGAATCTATCTGACAGGACAGTGTGGTATGGATTTTGTGTCCGGTATGGCTGTGTATTATGTAGATGATATAATCAATGGGTACCAGAACCATTATGTAACCTATCTGATGGCGGCATTGATCATCGCCCAGCTGATTGGTATGCTGATCTGGGGACCGGTCATGGCGAAGACATCCAAGCGCACGACGATTCTGATCGGAGCACCGATCCGTATTGTCTGTACGCTGCTCCTGATTCCGTTCTCCTATGATGGCGCCAGCATCATTCCGATTCTTGCACTTGCAGTAGGTATCGGCATTGGAAATGCGGCTACACTCACCAGTATCTTCGCAATTATGGCAGATATGCCGGATGTGGATGAGCTGATTACATCCATTCATCGCCCGGGTGTGGTCTCCGGCATGTCAACGTTTGCAAGAAAGATTTCGTCCGGACTGTCTGCATGGCTGATCGGTGTTCTTCTGACACTTGTAGGGTACAGCTCAAAGCTGGCAAACGAAGGAGCCAGGCAATCCGCATTTACGCAGGGAGGAATCACGGCTATTTTTGTATGCATGCCGGTGATTCTCTGTGTGTTGTTATTTATCTTTGCATACCGCTTTCCGATGACGGAGAGGGAATTTAATGTAATCAAGAAAGAGATCAGCAGACGCAAAGGAGAAGACGGAACGAAAGCAACGCCCGAGGAGATCCGGATCTGTGAGAGAGTGACAGGTATGGCCTACGACCGTCTCTGGGATTCGGGAAATCAATGGGTCAGGTATCACAAGAATTCTGGCAAGTGTTCTGAACAGAACAAGTAATTTATACTGTTACTGTTCAGAGGTGCGTCAAGAGGACACTTCTCATTTGTCTGTTTCCGTCCGTAGTTACTCACTCCAAAGGCCTGCATGAGAAGTGCCCTCCTGACACACCAGTGAACTGTAATTTTATATTATAGTTGCCCGGGAATATGATAGATTGATGATTTCATTTCATACAAAAGTGTAGTAGAATATTTAAAGCGCGAATAGCGTGTTTCCTGAAATTTATTACATAGGAAAAATGTGAGATTGGAGTCAGAGGGTGCGTGTTCAATGCAATTTCATGAGCATGTATTCTTTGACTCTTGCATCAGAGAATACTACATGGAGGATTGTATGGCAGAAGAAAAGAAAGATTTTATCAACGATACGAATATAGAAACCCGCTGCGTACAGGCCGGATACCGGCCGAAAAACGGAGAACCGCGTGAGGTTCCGATTGTGCTGAGCACAACTTTCAAGTATGACACCAGCGCGGATATGGCAAAGCTGTTTGACCTCGAGGCAAGTGGCTATTTCTATACCAGACTGCAGAACCCGACCAATGATCTTGTTGCCGCAAAGATTGCGGCTCTGGAGGGAGGAACCGCGGCGATGCTGACCTCCTCAGGACAGGCGGCAACCTTCTTTGCTGTATTTAATATTGCTACAGCGGGGGATCATGTAGTAGCATCTTCATCCATTTATGGCGGATCTTATAATTTGTTCAACGTCACCATGCGGAAGATGGGCATTGATTTTACGTTTGTGAGCCCGGACTGCACAGAGGTAGAGCTGAATGCTGCATTTAAGCCGAACACAAAGGCTGTATTTGGAGAAACCATTGCCAATCCTGCTCTGACAGTTCTGGATTTTGATAAATTTGCAAAGGCAGCACACGCGCATGGCGTTCCGCTGATCGTAGACAATACATTTGCGACGCCGGTTAACTGTCAGCCCTTCCGCTTTGGGGCGGATATTGTAACGCATTCCACAACAAAGTACATGGACGGTCATGGCTCCTGTGTCGGAGGCGCGATTGTAGATTCCGGTAATTTTGACTGGATGGCCCATGCAGATAAGTTCCCGGGACTGTGTACACCGGATGAGAGCTATCACGGTATTACGTATGCAGAGAAATTTGGTAAAGAGGGTGCTTTTATTACAAAGGCAACTGCCCAGCTGATGCGTGATTTCGGTTCTATTCCGTCGCCCCAGAATGCTTATATTCTGAATATCGGTCTGGAAAGTCTGCACTGCCGGATGAAACAGCACTGTGCCAATGGTCTTGCTCTGGCAAGGTTCCTGAGCAATCATCCAAAGGTTGAACATGTCAGCTACCCGTCTCTTCCCGGAGACAGATATTACGACCGCGCAAAGAAATATCTGAAAGACGCACAGTCCTGTGGTGTGGTTTCCTTTACAATCAAGGGAGGGCGCGCAGATGCGGAGGCCTTTATGAAAGAGCTGAAGATTTTTGCGATTGAGACGCATGTCGCAGATGCCAGGTCCTGCTGCCTGCACCCTGCAAGCTCTACCCATCGTCAGCTTACAGAGGAAGAGCTGGTTCAGTGCGGTATCTCCGGCGGACTGATCCGCATGAGCTGTGGACTGGAGAACACGGAGGACCTGGTGGCAGATGTTGCGCAGGCACTGGATAAGATCTGACTTTCCGGGGCTGGCTTCTGTCAGTATTCATATTGTTTTCTATCTGAATTTGTCATATATAACTGAATTTGCTTTATATAAAGAGGGTGCTGTCTGACCAGCACCCTCTTTTGACAATTACAACACTTTATTACAACCTGACACATTCTTAACGCTGCAGGCTGATTCCCATCAGTGTGATGCTCAGAGCCAGAATACCGCACATCAGATACGGAAGGATCGCCTCGTATACGGAACGCATATCTCCGCCATTGATGTAACAGATGAAGTAAAAGACACCGATCAGCGCCAGAGCGAGTGAGGCAATGATGATGGCTGCTTTTCTGTATATTTTTGCAGGTTGCTCAGGGTCTGTATCCATATGATTCTCCTGTACATTATGATTTTCCTGTATATTTTGCGCATTTTTCATAGTAAAGCCTCCATCCATATAAACGTCAATTCTCCGGATTAACAAATGACGGAAAAATATTCAAATCTTATCCTGTATTTTATCCTGAAAATATTCCAAAAGCCTACATAATAGCTTAAAACATAGGTGAATTGTGTGTAAAACGAATGGCCTGACAGAACGCATTCTTCCTTGCGTCCTATACAGTTGAAAGTTATAATTGAAAACTAAAGAAATACAGTCTTTTTCTGAGGTGCGACAGCATTTCAGAAAATATTCAGGAGGAATTTCATATGGATTATAAAATCGACGGTCATACCACCCTGCTTGCGCTGATCGGTTTCCCGGTAGGACATTCCGGTTCTCCGGCAATGTATAATTACAGTTTTCAGAGGCTTGGTCTGAACTATGTTTATACAGCCTTTGATGTAAAGGAAGAAGATGTTCCCGGGGCAATGGATGCTATGCGGCTGTTTCATATGCGCGGAATGAACGTAACCATGCCGGATAAAATCGCCGCGGCAAAGTGCATGGATGAGCTCTCTCCTGCAGCCAGAATCATCGGTGCGGTAAATACCATTGTCAATGAAGACGGAAAGCTTGTCGGACATATGACAGATGGTATTGGGTTTGTAGATAATCTCCGGGACCATGGTGTTGAAGTGAAGGGGAAAAAGGTAACCATTGCAGGAGGCGGCGGCGCGGCGACTGCCATCCAGGTACAGCTTGCGCTCGATGGTGCAAGAGAGATCTCTATTTTCAATATCAAGGACAGCTTTTTCCAGCGTACCGTCGATATGGCAGAGAAAATCAGGAAGGAAGTTCCCACCTGCAGCATCCAGGTCTATGATCTTGCCGATACGGAAAGGATGACAGAGGAAATTCTGAACAGCGACATCATGATCAATGCTACGATCGTAGGCATGAAACCCATGGATGATCAGAGCGTTGTCAAGGACCTTCACGCCTTCCATTCCGGGCTCGTTGTGGCTGACACTGTCTATAATCCGGAGGAAACCCGGCTTCTGCGTGAAGCCCGGGAGCATGGTCTTCAGACCATCAACGGAAAGGGCATGCTTCTGTGGCAGGGCGTTGCTGCGTTTAAGCTGTATACGGGGAAGGATATGCCGGTTGAGGAAGTAAAGAGACTCTTCTTTTCATGAGCTTATCAGGAGGTTAGAGGATGAAAAATCTTTTGGATTATAATATCTTTCTGATTGGTTTTATGGGGGCTGGCAAATCCACTATTGCCGATTGTCTGCATCGTTCCTATGGGATGCAGGTGGTTGAAATGGACAGCGTGATTGAACAGCGGGAGAGGATGCCGATCTCCGAGATCTTCAGAATACAGGGTGAGGAATATTTCCGGCATCTGGAAACGGCGCTTCTGATTGAGCTGCAGCAGCAGAACAATGTAGTTGTTTCCTGTGGAGGCGGTGTACCAATGCGGGAGCAGAATGTGCAGGCTATGAAGCAGCATGGCCGTGTTGTTCTTCTTGATGCAAAGCCGGAGACAATTCTGGAGCGCGTCAGGGACAGTCATGACCGTCCGCTTCTGGAGCGTAACAAGACGGTAGAATATATCGCCGAACTGATGGAAAAGCGCCGCCCCAGATATGAGGCAGCGGCTGATATCAGGGTTGCGACAGATGGCCAAAGTGCGGAGAAAATCTGTGAAGAAATACTTGAAAAGCTGCGCAGTATGGATGCGTACTTTGCCTGACACTTTACTGGTCTGACATAAAATCTTTAACTGGACGGACGGTTACAGGTCAATGGCTTTCAGCTCCAGGAAAGCTGATGCAGTGCATATTTATTTGTCTGGACAGCTGGCACAATGCACACTTAATGAACAGGGAAAATCATGAATGACAATCAGATTTACAAAATTTTTGGAACGGACTATAAGCGCATGACTATGCGTCTGCTCAGACAGGCAGGGCTTGCAGAGAGAATCGGTGATCGCAGCCGGCGCATCTGTATCAAGCCGAACCTGGTCTGTCCGACACCCGCTGCATTCGGTGCTACGACCCATCCGGAAATTGTGGCAGGCATCATCAGCTATCTGCAGGAGAATGGCTTTTCGCATATGATCATAGCAGAGGGCTCCTGGGTGGGAGACCGCACGGCAGATGCCTATGAATATTGTGGCTTTCGGGCTTTGTGTGACACTTATCATGTCCCATTTATTGATACACAAAAACTGGGATCCCATAAGATTGATTGCAGTGGCATGGAAATCTCTGTTACGGATGTTGTAGACGACTATGATTTTCTCATCAATGTCCCGGTTCTTAAGGGCCACTGCCAGACAAAAATGACCTGCGCCCTGAAAAATCTGAAAGGGCTTCTCCCCAATTCCGAAAAGAGAAGATTTCACAAGCTGGGATTACATGATCCGATTGCCCATCTTTCGGCTGGCATTCACCAGGATTTCATTGTTGTAGATCATATCTGCGGAGATCCGGATTTCGAGGAGGGTGGCAACCCACTGGTGAAAAACTGCGTCATGGCTGCCACTGATCCTGTTCTGGTGGACTGCTACGCCTGTTATCTGCTTGGCCTGAAACCGGAGGACGTACCCTATGTCACAGAAGCCGGAGCACTTGGAATCGGCAGCACAGATCTGGAACATGCCCAGATCGTTACGATCGAAGGTGAAAAAGGGACAATACATGTAAGCAGGCCCGGGGATACCGGGGAAGAAGACGTACGAAATGGAAAAAGCCGTGTGCTGGAGGTTTCCTATGCGGTAGATTCTGTGGAATCCTGCAGCGCCTGCTATGGAAACCTTGTACCCGCCCTGCTGCGGCTGAAGGAGGAGGGGCTTCTGGACAGGCTCCATGACAGGATTGCCATTGGTCAGGGACACCAGGGGAAAACCGGAAAAATGGGTATCGGCAAATGTACGCGTGCTTATGATTTCTGTATTATGGGATGTCCTCCTGATGAAGAAAAAATTTACAGAGAACTCAGAAAATATATTCTGGACAATTCCAGTCCCGGATAAGAGGATGACAGGGTCCTGAATACTTTATTGTATATTCACGGGTGTATATGTAATTTATAGTATTTTCTTCAATACTCCGTTGTGATAGAATATTTTTTATTTATAAGCGGTTTTCAAAAATTTAATGTTTTTTAAATAAACCGCACCATGCACCAAAAATGAGGAGGAATGTTGTATGGGCTTTTTGGGTTTTCTGAAAAAGGCGGCGAAAAAGTATAATGAGACCAGCCTGATTCTGCGCATCCTGTGTGGAATCATTGTGGGTATCATTTTTGCTTTTCTTCTGCCCGGCTGGACCTGGCTGGAGATCCTGGGCAGTCTTTTCGTAGGCGCACTGAAGGCAATTGCGCCTGTTCTGGTTTTTGTTCTGGTCAGCGGAGCTCTGGCACAGGGCTCCAGTAAGCTGGACAAGAGATTCGGCAATGTCATTTTTCTCTATATGCTGACCACATTTCTGGCGGCCTTTGTGGCTGTGGGTGCAAGCTTTCTTTTCCCGCAGACCCTGGTTTTGTCCGGTGTTGAGGCAGCGCAGGCGGATACGGTTCCCCAGGGAATCGGCGAGGTCATGAAAAACCTCCTGATGAATGTGGTATCGAATCCGGTGGATGCAATCGTAAACGCAAATTATATCGGTGTACTGTTCTGGGCAGCGCTCTTCGGTGCAGCCATGAAGAGATTTGCCGTGGATTCCTCCAAAAAATTCATGGCAAATCTCTCTGAAGCAGTTTCCCAGGTGGTCAGATGGATCATCAACTTCGCACCCTTTGGTATCATGGGGCTTGTATTCAACACAGTCCATGAAAACGGTCTTTCCATCTTTACAACATACGGAAAGCTCCTTCTGCTGCTTGTAGGATGCATGGCCTTTGAGTCTCTGATCGTCAATGGCATTGTTGCCTGGGCACATCTGCACAGGAATCCCTATCCGCTGATCTGGAAATGCCTCAAGGAAAGCGGACTTACCGCATTCTTCACCAGAAGCTCTGCGGCGAATATCCCCATTAATATGTCGTTGTGCAAACGTCTTGGACTCGATGAGGATATGTACTCTGTATCGATTCCACTTGGTGCAACGATCAATATGGATGGCGCGGCGATAACCATTTCCGTGATGACACTGGCCTGTGCACATACAATGGGCATTTCCGTAGATATTCCGACAGCTTTGATTCTCAGTGTCCTGTCTACTTTTGCCGCCTGTGGCGCATCCGGAGTAGCTGGCGGATCGCTGCTGCTGATTCCGATGGCCTGCTCACTCTTTGGAATATCCAACGATATTGCAATGCAGGTTGTAGCTGTAGGCTTTATCATAGGTGTGGTTCAGGATTCTGTGGAGACTATGCTCAATTCCTCCGGAGACGTGGTGTTTGCGGCGGTTGCCGAGTACAGGGTCTGGCTGAAAGAGGGCAGAAGACTTCCCGGCTTCATGTATACGGAGAAGGAGCGCCAGAAGCTTGGCATCACAAAGGATTTCCGCGGGGATACAAAGGAAGCTGTTCTTGCACAGGATATTGCCGCCAATACAGAGGGCGAGTACAAGTAAGCGTTTAGAATAGCTTACCCTATTTATCATATTTTTCTTAAAAAATTTGCTGGGAGACAGAAATGGAAAAGAAACCTTCAACGGTAAAAAAAGTCAGCCGTGTCATTATCATTCTGGCGATGGTCGTACTTCTGATCGTCGCTGCCGTAACTACTACTGCAGATACAGTACAGAAGACAGCCTGGGCGCTGCTGCCTCCATTAATCGCCATTGTACTTGCGCTCATCACAAAGGAGGTTTACAGTTCCCTGTTTTTCGGCGTACTCGCCGGAGGACTTCTTTTCTCCGGATTCACCTTTCAGGGAACATTGAATCATGTATTCAGTGACGGAATCATCTCGGTGCTTTCCGACTCCTATAATGTGGGAATACTTGTGTTCCTTGTCATTCTGGGTATGCTGGTGGCGCTGATGAACAGGGCAGGCGGTTCCGCTGCATTTGGTGAATGGGCCGGAAGGCACATCAAGACCAGGGTAGGCGCTCAGCTGGCAACGATACTTCTGGGCTGTCTGATTTTCATCGATGACTATTTCAACTGTCTGACGGTCGGCTCCGTCATGCGTCCGGTAACCGACAAACACCATGTGTCCAGAGCGAAGCTGGCCTATCTGATTGACGCCACAGCTGCTCCGGTCTGCATCATCGCTCCGATATCATCCTGGGCGGCTGCCGTATCAGGCTTTGTCAAGGGTGAAAACGGGATTTCACTTTTCGTACAGACGATTCCTTATAACTATTATGCACTGCTCACCATTGCAATGATGATTACACTCACGGTTACAAAGACGGATTATGGCCCGATGGCGATTCACGAGAAGAACGCCATTGAGAACAACGATCTGTTCACTACTCCGGATCGTCCCTACGCAGATGCAGAGAGCCAGAAGGTCAGTCCCAAGGGAACCGTCTTCGATCTGATTATTCCTGTCGTGGCACTGGTGATCTGCTGTGTAATCGGCATGATCTATACCGGAGGATTTTTCAGCGGAAAGAACTTCGTTGATGCCTTCGCCGGAAGTGATGCATCTGTGGGTCTCGTGCTTGGGTCCTTTGTGGGTCTGGTGATTACCCTCATTCTGTATCTGGTCAGAAGAGTACTGTCCTTTAAGGAATGCATGGAGTGCATACCGGAGGGATTTAAGGCAATGATCTCGCCGATCCTGATACTTACGTTTGCCTGGAGCCTGAAGGCCATGACGGACAGCCTTGGCGCCAAGGAGTTTGTTGCAGCCATTGTACAGCATTCTGCTGCAGGATTTATGAACTGGCTGCCGTGCATCATATTTGTGATTGCAGTTTTCCTGTCCTTTGCTACAGGAACCTCCTGGGGTACCTTTGGAATCCTGATTCCGATTGTGGTCAGTGTCTTCCAGAATTCCGACTACAGAATGATGATCATTGCGATGTCAGCATGCATGGCAGGTGCTGTCTGTGGAGATCATTGCTCCCCGATTTCGGATACAACGATTATGTCCTCAGCGGGTGCCCAGTCAAATCATCTGAACCATGTTATGACACAGCTCCCCTATGCGATGACCTGTGCCGCGATTTCCTTCGTCACCTATATCATTGCCGGATTCACAAAATCCGCCTGGATTTCCCTTCCCTGCGGTATTGTGATTCTGATCTGCGTGATCCTGTTCCTGAAGTACAGGGAGAAGAAAAAGGGGTTCGTTGAAAAATAATACGTAATAAATAATACGTGTATCCCGGTTAACTCCGGACTGAAAAATCCCGTCATGCAGGCTGTAACTGCCTGCATGACGGGATTTTTCAATTGGTTTCAATTCATTTGGTACTTCTTCTCAGCGGAATGCCAGGCATCCCCGCGAACGTTAACATTCATATTCTGGAATATTATATGCCGGGATATGATTTGCCTTTAGCACAGCATACATTGCGCAGATGTTTATTTCCAGCTCATTTCATGAAACAGTTTTGTCTTCATCTGATACAGCCTGTCTGAAAGATCTACGTAGACTTCCTGTGGATTGGTCAGACGCTTTGTCTCATCCCAGAGCGTGTTTCGTTCTGCTGTACAGATTTTCTGAATTTCCATCGTGGAAGGAGAGGTATATCTGCAAAGCCCGTCTCTGAAGATCGGTACAAGAAGCTCGCGGATCGTGTAGGTTCCGCCCTTCAGCGTTGTCTTTTTCCAGGTAGCATTCGGGTCAAAAATCGTAATATCCTGTTCCGGATCGAAGTGTTCATCAGCCAGGGCGATCAGATCAGCCCGGATCTTTCCTGTCTGCTTGTCATAAAAACGGAAGATTGTCTTGTTTCCCGGATTTGTGATCTTCTCAACATTTTCGGAAAGCTTGATTTTCGGGGTAAATTCCTTATCGTCCTTGTTCTTGATGGCGGCCATCTTGTATACTCCTCCAAACGCCGACCAGCCATTAGAGGTGATCAGGTTTGTCCCTACACCCCAGGAATTGATTCTCGCACCCTGCTGCTTCAGAGAGCTGATCAGGTACTCATCCAGATCACTGGACGCGGATATGATTGCATCTCCAAAGCCTGCCTCGTCAAGCATTTCATATGCCTTCTTTGAGAGGTACGCAAGATCTCCCGAATCAATCCGGATACCATATCCCTTCATTGGAACACCTGCCGCCTTCATTTCCCGGAAGACCTTGATGGCGTTTGGAACGCCGGATTTCAGAACGTCATATGTATCCACCAGAAGGATACATGCGCCGGGATACAGCTTTGCGTAGGTGCGGAAGGCAGTCAGCTCATCGGGAAAACTCATGATCCAGCTGTGGGCGTGGGTTCCCTTAACCGGTACACCAAACAGTTCACCGGTCAGGACATTCGAAGTACCGATGCAGCCGCCGATCACGGCTGCCCGCGCGCCCCAGGTACCTGCATCCGGGCCCTGTGCCCGGCGAAGTCCAAACTCCATAATCCCGTCGCCCTGTGCCGCATCTACCACGCGGGATGCTTTGGTGGCAATCAGAGACTGATGATTGATAATATTCAGTAAAGCAGGCTCAATGAACTGGGCCTCCATAAGTGGTGCGACTACCTTTACAAGAGGCTCTCTTGGGAAAACAACCGTGCCCTCAGGAATGGCATAAATCTCACCTGTGAAGTGAAATCCACGGAGATATTCAAGAAAATCATCATCAAAAAGCTGCAGACTTCTGAGGTACTCGATATCCTCAGGAGCAAAATGGAGATTGCGGATATAGTCAATCACCTGCTCCAGACCGCAGGCAATGGCATATCCGCCATTAAAGGGATTGTTACGGTAAAAGGCATCAAAAACCACGATCTGATCTGTCGGGTTTTTGAAATAGCCCTGCATCATAGTTAATTCATAAAGATCGGTCATCATCGTTAAATTACGATTATCTGCCATTGCGGGAAATCCTCCGTATCTTATGCATATATGTACATCATACATATAAAAAGTAATATTTACAGCCGGACCGGCAGCGCCAGATAAAGGTGTCTTGTCAGATCCAGATTGAAAGAAGTATAACACTCTGCTAATTAAAATACAATAAATACTGAATTGTCAGACAGGATGGTAATATTTTATCGTCACTGTTCAGAGGTGCGTCAAGAGGACACTTCTCATTTGTCTGTTTCCGTTCGTATTTACTCACTCCAAAGGCCTGCATGAGAAGTGCCCTCCTGACACACCAGTGAACTGTAACATTTTATCAGGGGCAGTTAGCGTTGACTAGCCTGGACGTCGAGTGTAAAATCGTAGCAATCCGTATGAATCATTCTGAATACGTTTCCCGGTGGCAGGCATCCGGGAACGCAATAAATAATAGCAGTAATATATTACGTAATATTACGCAGTAAAAAATAACAGCAGTATATTACGAAATCGTATGACCTTTGCGGTCATGTAAAGAAGGAGAAGGGACGGACATGACAGAGCTTTTGATCCGTAAATTTGTCAAAGATTATCAGAATACAGACAATACCCGGGTGCGTACTGCCTATGGGACACTGGCGGGCATTACCGGGATTATCTGCAACTTTTTTCTGTTCTCTGTAAAGCTGATTGTGGGGCTTTTCATGATGTCCATGGCAGTTGTGGCAGATGCATTTAATAATTTATCTGACGCAATCTCTTCGGTTATCAGTCTGGTTGCCATGCGCATGGCGGGAAAACCCGCAGATAAGGACCATCCCTTCGGGCATGGAAGAATGGAATATATTGCGGCGCTGATTATCTCTGTGATCATCATTGTTGTGGGTATAGAATTTTTCAGGAACTCTGTGGAGAAGATCAGAAATCCCCAGGCATTGCATTTTTCGGTGATCGCTATTGCTTTCCTGATCCTCTCAGTCGCGGTAAAGCTCTGGATGTTCTTCTTTAATCGGAATATCGGGAACAGGATCGGGTCAGAGGTAATGCATGCAACCGCAATGGATTCCTTCTTTGATGCTGTTACCACAACGCTCACACTGGTTTCCATCGGCATTTATTTCCTTTTCGACATAAATATTGATGGCATTGCGGGTCTGATTGTGTCAATGGTAGTAGTTTATGCCGGCATAGGTATTGCCAGGGATACTGTAAAGCCGCTGCTTGGAGAGCCGATGGACCCGGAGCTCGCAGAGAAAATCGTAAAGATTGTAGAGAGCGTTGATGGCGTTGCCGGTGCACATGATCTTGTTATTCACAGCTATGGACCGAATCGTTACATAGCGACCATCCACGTCGAGGTATCTGTAAAGCGCACGCTTGAGGAAGGCCATAATATTGCGGATAAGGCAGAAAAGTTGGTTCTGGAGCAGCTCGGAGTGGCGCTGGTGGTGCATGTAGATCCGGTGGACCTCAATGACAGCCGTGTCCTGAAAATACGTGGAGAGGTTAACCGTGTGCTGCACATTCTGGATGAAGCACTGGCATTTCATGATTTCCGGGTAAACTTTGAGGGCGAAAAGGCATTCATCTCATTCGATCTTGTCGTTCCTTATTCTTATACGGAAGAACAGGAGCACAAGGTCGCCCGGCAGGTTGTTTCCCTTATGCGTGAGATCAATCCTGACTACGAATGTACCATCGTGATTGACCGTGGCATTTTGGAGGAGCTGGCACAATCATAGCAGTGAAAAAATATGCAAAAAGTCCTTGCCTTTGACACAGGAATATGGTAATATTTTTTGCGTGCTGTAAAGCATTCCAATATATGGCCCGGTGGTCAAGAGGTTAAGACATCGCCCTTTCACGGCGGTAACACGAGTTCAATTCTCGTCCGGGTCACTTCTTATGAATCGGGTAAGACTTATGCCGATGTGGCTCAATTGGCAGAGCAGCTGATTTGTAATCAGCAGGTTATCGGTTCGAGTCCGATCATCGGCTCTATGGACCTTTAGCTCAGTTGGTTAGAGCAGTCGGCTCATAACCGATCGGTCCCGGGTTCGAGTCCCTGAAGGTCCATTTTAAACACAGCCTTGTGTTCACTGCTTACCTGATTATAAGAAAATAGTTTGTGGCCCGGTGGCTCAGCTGGTTAGAGCGCCGCCCTGTCACGGCGGAGGTCGTCGGTTCGATCCCGATCCGGGTCGCTTTATTTACGCGAACAGTGAGCCGCAGCCGAATGCGAAGTATTCGTGTGCGGTGACCGTCGCGATAGCGAGATAAAGCTCGCGCAGCGTGTTTTATCTCGTTCTGAACTGCTTCACGGCAGATTCGGAGTTCATATGTGTATGGGATCTTAGCTCAGCTGGGAGAGCATCTGCCTTACAAGCAGAGGGTCACAGGTTCGAGCCCTGTAGGTCCCATATTTTTTGTACGCACGGGCTTCGGCCTGTGCTTTTTTTATGCGAACAGTGAGCCGCAGCTGAATGCGAAGTATTCGTGTGCGGCGAGCGTCGCGATAGCAAGATAAAACTCGCGCAGCGTGTTTTATCTCGTCGTCTATAAGTCCAACCGCAATGCTCGTGTATCAGTCCAACTGCAATGCTCGTGTATCAGTCGAACCGCAATGTTCGTGTATCAGTCCGGCCGCAATGTCTCTGGTCCGCAGGAAGCTGGTTCACAAGAGGGCAGGAACATTCGCAGCACGGAAGATGCGAAGGGTAACAGGACTGGAAAATCCTTGCCGAACATAGTTTGGTGAACAGCAACAAGTGACGCAGGGACTTAGAGAGTATGTGGCGCTTTCTTCTTGTGCGCGGACGGTCAGAAATGATATGATAGCGATATCGATAAGATCTTCAGGCAGAAAGCCGCTTCCCGGGTATGTTTTCAGAACGGCGGAGCGGGCACGGGTATTCAGAGAGATGAGCGGAAAGAAAAAAAGATCGTGGATAAGCGAATACGAGACAGCGTTCGGTGAGGAAATCTCAGCACATGGGAAGCCGGAAGAACATCACGGTGAACAGAAAGAACGGAGCCTAAGTGCGATGGGACGGCTCGGGGACCTTGCGGAAAATGTTATCGGCGCGGAGATCGAGAAGCGGTTTGAATCTCCGGTGCTCGAAGGGGAACCGGAGACGG
>JBJEMO010000008.1:0-23758 GCA_051879715.1 Bilifractor sp. | reverse complement strand
GTTCCCTTTTCCATACCTGAGGAACTATCGTTTACACAAGATATTTTACACTATCAAACGGATCATTCATCGCGCTGGAGATGCATAAATATAAAATGAAGTGTCTATAGCGAATGTCGTGACGTCATTGTTCACGTAAAATACATTAAAACAGGAACCCATCCGTTCATGATGGATTCCTGTTTTGCTTTGTAAGCGGTAAATTAATTGTGCTGAGCCATATTTAGCGGAGGCAGGGATGGACGGTATTTCATAAAGGGAATTCCACTTGCACTAAACGCTGATTAGTGATATATTTTGTTTAGTAAACAGCAACCATCAACATGTTGCGAAGGTCTTCATGTAAATGATCCCCGGAGCCCATAGCAGAGGAAACATATGACAATTAGAGATATTGCGAAGATGGTTGGCGTTTCGCCGGCAACCGTCTCCATTGTATTGAACGGAAAACCGGGAGTCAGCGAGGAACGCCGAGAGGCAATCCAGAAGGTGATTGACGAAACTGGTTACCAGGTCACGGAGCGCAAGAAAACGACCAACAAAATTGTGCTCGCTCTTTCATACTTGAACAGCGGTATCCTGGTGGAAGAAAATCAGGGATTTATCTCTATGATTATGGATGCCATGCAGGCAGAGTTGAAGAAAAAGAATGTAACCCTGATGCAGATGACGGTCAATGGAGGCGCAGACGAGTTGCTCACGCAGGCAGATCTGCCTGGCATCACGGGAATCTGCGTGATTGCGTCAGAAATGCCGCGAGAGCAGTATGATGTACTTCAGAAAATGAAGTGTCCCTTTATTGTACTCGATAATCTGATGCCTGGATATCCATATCCATGTGTCGGCATCAATAACGAAGAGAATGTGCACACAGCGTTGAAATACTGTGCGGAAAGTGGTATTAAGCAGATTGGCTATTTGAAAAGCTCCCTGAAAGCGGAGAATTTCACGGCCAGAGCAGAGGCATTTGACCGGTATACAAAAGAATTGGGTCTAGAAACAAATCAAAGTCAGATTTTTGAACTGACACCAACGCTTAGAGGGGCTCATCACGATATGCGGCTTCTTCTGGAAGCGGGAGCTTCTGTACCGGAATGCCTGTTTGCCGATAATGACATGATTGCTCTGGGAGCTATGACATGTCTTAAGGAACATGGATACCGCATCCCACAGGATGTTTCTATTATTGGATTTGATAATATTCCGTATTCGGGAGTTAGCTCGCCGACGCTGGCAACTATTAACGTTCAGCGGGAGACAATCGGTCGCATGGCGGCACACCTGATTCTGGAGGAAATGCGAGAACAGCAGCAGATCCCGGTTAAGATGGCGGTGACCGGACAACTGAAACCGAGAAAAAGCGTGAAACAAACACGGCAAAAAAACAAGTAAATTATTATTCTTGAACAAGAATGAAAGAAAAACGGAGTTGGATTCTTCTTTGTGAATTCGATCCCGTTTTTTCTTTTTGGCACATAGCAAACATGCACAAATATGTAAACAAAATATGTCGTATTATTCACAAAATCACAACAGACTACTTGACGAATGAACTAAACGCTAGTAATATTTCAACTAAACAAAGGAACTTGATAACGCCAAAAAGTTTAGTAGACAAAGCGAGTGACCGTAGATTTTTTGCTTTACTAAACAGACTGGCAAATCCAGACAAGGAAAGGGAGGATCGATTATGAAATTAAGAAAAGTTCTTGGAGCGTTTACGGCGGTAGGTCTGTCAGTTGCGATGTTAGCAGGCTGCGGCAGTTCAGCAGGAACAGCCAGTAGTTCTACATCTACTGCGACATCTTCTGCAGCAACGGCAGTTTCAGAGGCTGCGTCAACAGGGACAACCGGATCGGTGGTGACTTCTACAACAGCAGAAGCAGAGTCGACAGCAGCAGCGACGAGTGCTCACTTTGACGCGAAAGATTACAAGATTGCTGTCGTTCCGAAGATGACCAACATTGCCTGGTTCCAGCGGATGGAGGATGGTGTCAAGGATTACAACAAGACTAACGGCACGGATATCTTCTACGGCGGATCTGCAGAGGGTGCGGATCAGGCATCTTATGTTGAGTCACTGCTTTCGGAAGACTGGGATGCGATCTGCGTGGTTCCGTTTGATTCACAGGCTCTGGCACCAGTCCTTGAGAAGGCAAAGAAGAAGGGCATCAAGGTCATTACTCATGAGGCAGCTTCGATGGATGCATCCAGCCGTGATTATGATATCGAGGCATTCCAGAATGCCGCTTACGGTGAAAACTTCATGAAGGAACTCGGTAAGCTTTGCGGTGGAAAAGGCAAGTATATTCAGTTCGTTGGTTCTCTGACATCGGTCAGTCATAATGAGTGGTGCGATGCGGCTAAGGCATATCAGGAGAAGAACTTCCCGGATATGACCTGCCTTGGGCGCTATGAGACAGGTGATGATACAACATCTTCTTACAACCAGACAAAGGAACTCCTGACAGCAAATCCGGATATCGTTGCGATTGAAGGATCTGCTTCAACAGATGTTGTCGGTGCCGCACAGGCGGTCGAGGAGCTTGGCCTGGCGGGCAAGGTCGCTATCGTTGGTACGTCTATGACATCTATCGCAAGTCAGTACGTCGAAGACGGAACAATCGCTTCGTTCTCTGTCTGGGATCCGGCAATGGCAGGCCAGGCGATGATCAACATGGCCATCGCAGCCTTAGACGGCAATGTGCAGGATGGCATGAACCTTGGCGTGAAAGGTTATGAGAAGATCACGGAGAAGGACGGCGTCTACTATGGCGATGCTCGTATCGATGTGACTAAGGACAACATGGATCAGTACAACTTCTGATTGGTCAGGCAAAAAGGGGCTGTCCACAGCCCCTTTTCCTGACTTTAAAGACGAAAAGAAGACGCCGGATTTCGAACCGGTTGAATCGGAGAAGCATATGGCAAATGATGTATTCTTACAAATGACGGGCATCACAAAATCATTTGGCGGTGTCCACGCGCTTAAGGGTGTGGATCTGACCCTTCGAAAAGGAGAGATTCATTGCCTCGCAGGAGAAAACGGATGCGGAAAATCCACCCTGATCAAGGCCATTTCCGGCGTCCATGATATTGACAGCGGTACGATTGAAATCGAAGGCAAACGGGTCGAGCATATGAAGCCGATTGACGCGATCCGGATGGGTATTCAGGTGATCTATCAGGACTTCGCGGTTTTCCCGAACCTGACTGTTGCCGAAAACATCGCATTAAATGGAGAGGTTCTCAAAGGCAATAAGCGAGTCAACTGGAAGCAGATCCATCAGACGGCTGCGGAGGCAATGAAGCGGGTTGGCGCAGATCTGGATCCTGATATGCCGCTCGAGATGCTTCCAGTCGCCGGCAAGCAGATGGTGGCAATCTGCCGTGCAATCATTAATGACTGTAAGCTTTTGATTCTGGACGAACCGACAACTGCGCTGACTGACAATGAAGTGAAAAAGCTGTGGCAGGTCATCCGAGGACTTAAGGAAAAGGGCATCGCGATTATGATCGTCAACCACAAACTGGATGAGATCTATGAAATTGCAGATCGCCTGACGATTCTTCGAAATGGTCACTTTGTTTCGACCGGAACCATTGATGAGTACAACGAAGACCGCTTCATTATGGATATGACCGGACATGAGATCGACCGGAGGAAGTATCAGCCTCCACACAGCGATAAGGAAATCTTCCGGGTCGAGCATCTGAGTTTGAAGGGCGCGTTCCATGATGTATCATTCACCGTAAATCAGGGTGATGTCGTTGGTCTTACCGGCCTTCTTGGATCAGGACGCAGCGAGATCGGTGAGGCGCTCTTTGGAATTACACCTCCGGATTCGGGCAGGATTATCCTGAACGGAAAGGAAATTCAAATCCATTCGGTAGCAGATGCGATTAAAAACAAGATTGGCTATGTGCCGGAAGACCGTTTGACAGAAGGTCTATTTATCAACAAGTCAGTTAAGGACAATATGATGGCCAGCTCCATCAGACAGTATTTCCACGGCATCAAGTTAAATGACGCGGAGATGACGAAAGCGTCAAAAGACCTGATCAAGGAACTTGGAGTAGTGACACCATCTGAGAATGTTCCGGTCAAGACTTTGTCCGGAGGCAATGCCCAGAAGGTTGTTATTGCCAAGTGGCTGAATACACATCCGAAGCTTTTCATCCTGAACGGGCCGACCGTCGGCGTGGATATCGGAGCGAAAGCAGAGATCCATCAGATTCTGCGGGAACAGGCAAAGAACGGAATCGGTATTATCGTGATCTCGGATGATATCCGTGAACTGATCCAGAACTGCAACAAGATCATTGTCATGAAGCAGGGACGGGTCGGACTCGTGACGGACAACAAAATTGATAATCTCAGCCTGTGATGGAGGAAGCTATGAACGATAACAAAGTCAAACAGGCGCTGACCAGCACAAAGATGATTCTCGTGTATATCATTCTTGTGTTTTGTCTGATCGTAGGTCTCCGCCAGCCGGCCTTTTTCAGTCCGGCTACGATTATCACGATCGCAAGAGCCGGTATCTTTACGATGTGCTTTGCGCTCTGCGAAATGATTGTGATCCTGTCGGGAGGTATTGACGTATCCTTCCCAGCTATCGGTTGTGCGGCAATGTACATTCCGATGTATATCATTAATCAGGTGAACCATGTGAATAATGCAGCCTATGCATTTTTCCTGGCAATCCTGATCGGGCTGGCACTTGGCCTGCTCAATGGATTCCTGGTGTCGATTCTGAATATCCCACCGCTTATTGCGACACTGGCAACGAGTTCGATCGTCTCTGGCGGCATGGTGACCATCCTTGGCACCCGGGAATTTACAACCCTCCCGTCCAGCCTGCAGGCGATTTACAACACCAACATTATCAAGTACACCGCTCCCAAAACCGGATTTACATACCTTTTGAATGTGCTTATTCTCGTCCCGATTATTGCCTGCATCCTTGTGCACTTCATGTTGAAGCACACAATGCTGGGACGCGGTCTCTATGCGATCGGCGGCGATAAGAATGCGGCCCGGATGGCTGGTTTCAATGTCCGCCGGCTTCAGTTCTTTGCGTATGTTTTTTCCGGAGTATTCACGGGAATCACTGCGATGATGTACAACATCCTGATGCATTCAGCAACGACATCGGCACTTATGGGCGATGAAATGATTACGATTGCAGCCTGTGTCATTGGTGGTGTTCGGATTACAGGCGGGTATGGCGATGTTCTTGGAACATTCCTTGGTGTTCTGCTTATTACGCTGGTGCAGAATAACCTGAACATGCTTGGCATTCCGACATCGTGGCAGACATTTATGGTTGGTATCGTTATCCTCGTCGGAACGATCCTGACATCCTGGCAGGCAAAACGGTCGGCGAGAGCCGCCAGACGGAACAGAGAGGAGGTAGGAAAATGACGTCATTCAAGGAACGGATTCAGAAAACAGATAATCATATCCTGGGACTGGTCGGACTCATGGTTGTCGTTCTCCTGATTATGGCTATAACGAAGGGCAAGACGTATTACACAGCCTCCAATTTCAGTTCTATGGTCTATCAGTTCCCAGAGTACGGCATTCTGGCATTTGGCATGATGATCTGTATGATTGCTGGAGGCATTGATTTGTCGCTGGTCGGCATTATGGATCTTTCTGGCGTCGTTGCTGCTCTTATTATGCAGAAGATGGGCGGAAACGCAGGTTCGATAATCCTTGGCTGCATCATGGCAGTCGTGGTAGGGCTTATTTGCGGCGTTATCAATGGTGTAATTATCGGATCGCTCGAAATTCCAGCCATGCTGGTGACTCTCTGCACACTGCAGCTGTATCAGGGCCTTGCGCTCGCGATCACTGGCGGCCCGGCAATCAATAATCTGCCGGATGCATTTGTCAATATTGCAAATGGTTCCCTCGGCGCGGTTCCATATGTCATTTTCATATTCATCGCGGTAGCGCTGATTGTTTGGTTCGTCATGAATTGCACTGTATTCGGCCATGAGGTCTATTACATTGGATCGAACTCAAAGGCAGCCCGGTATTCCGGAATCAATACGATGAAGACGATTGTGACAGCGTATATGACCTCAGGAATCCTCGGCGGCATCTCCGGAATCCTGATTACCTCACATCTGAATTCTGCTAAATCATCAAATGGTGTGTCTTACACGCTGCTGACTCTGCTCATTGTCGTTCTTGGCGGTGTAAATCCCGATGGCGGCGACGGTAAGGTTTCCGGTGTTACGATGGCAATTATCCTGCTGCAGATGATTGCGAATGCATTTACGATTATGAGACAGCCGGATACCATGAAGACCTTTGTCAACGGCGTGATCCTGGTTGCGGCTCTAGTAGTTGATGCGATTGCGATTAAGCGGAGAGCGGCGGCAGAGGCACGAAGAAAATCTGAGGAAGCCCAGAAGGCCAATCAGTAATGGATAGACTTGGACTTAAGGAGGATAAAACTATGGCTATGAAGAAGATTATCAACGCTCCGGAAAACTATACAGACGATATGCTTCGCGGTATTTATGCGGCGAATGACATGGTGAAATATGTCAATGATGATCTGCGGTGCTACTGCATCGCGAAGAAGAAGCCGGATAAAGTCGCTATCATTACAGGTGGCGGCACCGGGCATCTGCCACTGTTCCTTGGTTATGTCGGAGACGGTATGCTCGATGGCTGCGGCGTCGGCGGTGTCTTCCAGTCTCCGTCTGCGGAGCAGATTTACAACGTCGCGAAGGAAGTCGAGAGCGGCAAGGGCATCCTGTTCCTGTATGGCAACTACACAGGCGATATTATGAATTTTGATATGGCATCCGAAATGCTGGATATGGATGACATCAAGACAAAGAGCATTGTTGGAGCAGATGACGTCTTATCTAATGCGAATCCGAATGCAAGACGCGGTGTCGCCGGTATCTTCTTCATGTATAAGTGCGCCGGCGCAAAGGCAGCCTGGGGTGGCAGCCTCGATGAGGTGCTGGCAGCTGCGCAGAAGGCCAAGGATCAGACAAGAACTGTCGGTTTTGCCCTGACTCCATGCATTATTCCGGAAGTCGGTCATCCGAACTTTACATTGAAGGATGATGAAATGGCCATGGGCATGGGAATTCATGGCGAGCCGGGCGTCTGGAATGGCCCGATCAAGACAGCGGATGAACTGGCGGCAGAATCCCTGGATTCCATTCTCAAGGATATGCCGGTTGCAGCAGGTGAAGAGGTCTGCGTTCTGATTAACGGATTAGGCGCAACCAGCCAGGAAGAGCTGTATATCCTCTCTGGCAGCGTTCGGAAGATTCTGGATGACAAGAAGATTCGTGTATACCGCACATTTGTTGGTGAGTATGCGACCAGCATGGAGATGGCTGGTGCTTCCATCAGCATTTGCCGTATTGCAGATGAGGAAATGCGGAAAGAAATTGATCTTCCGGTTCATACTCCGTTCTATACGCAGGTATAATAGGAGGCAGATGTTATGGCAGTAGAAGCGATTACGATCGAGACACTTGATGATCTGTTTGAATCAGTGGCTGCGATCTTTGCAGACAAAAAGGATGAGCTGTGCGCCATGGATGCCCGGATGGGCGATGGCGATCTGGGACTTACCATGAGCAAAGGTTACGGGGCGCTCCCACAGCTGATTCGGGACAATACAGATCCGCAGGATATTGGAAAGACACTGATGAAGGCCGGCATGAAGATGGCCAGCGTCGTCCCATCAACGATGGGAACCCTTATGGCGAGTGGTCTTATGGCGGCTGGAAAAGCACTGAAGGGCAAGACGGAGATCGGTCCAGAGGAGATGGCTGCATTTGTTGCTGCATTTGCGGATGGGTTGACAAAGCGCGGCAAATGCCAGCCGAGTGACCGGACTATTTATGACGCATTCCTGCCGGCGGCTGAACAGGCAAAGAAGGCGGCAGACGCGGGCGGAAGTCTTTCTGATGTGGCAGAAGCTGCCCTTAAGGGCGCTGAGCAGGGCGTTGAGGCAACGAAGGATATGATTCCGAAATATGGGAAGGCGGCTGTCTTTGCAGCGAAGGCAAAAGGAACTGAAGATCAAGGTGCTGTGGCCGGCAAATATGTCCTGGAAGGCATTCGGAATTATATTTCTGTATAAGCAACAGGCAGTAGTGCAGTTTCGAATTGACAGGAGCAAGCCATCGGGGGATGGTTTGTGAGAGATTACGATATCCATTTGGAGCTGTGTTGCGGCAGCGTCGCGGTTGGCAGAAAGTTACGGGCAGAATAGAACCCGCGGCGCTTAATAGATGTATTTGGATCCCGGCATTCTCTCTGGTGCATGGAAAGAATGCCGGGGATTTTTTATTTAGGAGGTTCTCCATGAAAGTCCTGTGTTTTGGATCGCTCAATCTGGATCATGTCTACCGCGTGCATTCCATCGTGCGGCCGGGAGAGACGATTTCGTCACTTGGTGTCGAGACACACTGCGGTGGCAAAGGGCTCAATCAGTCGATTGCCCTTGCAAAAGCGGGTGCCCCGGTCTGGCATGCCGGTGCGGTCGGAGAGGATGGACAGGTGCTTATACAGTGTCTTCAGGTTGCTGGAGTTCACACGACGCTCATTGAACATTTGGACGGTCCGAATGGTAGTTGCGTGATCCAAGTGGATGATGCGGGACAGAACAGCATCGTGCTTTTTGGAGGCACCAATCAGCGAATTGATCGGACGTATGTTGATGAGGTCTTTACACACTTTGGGAAAGGTGATTTGCTCCTTCTTCAAAATGAGATCAGCTGTCTGTCGTATATTTTGAAAAAAGCTGCCGCAAATCAAATGAAAGTTATTCTCAATCCGTCTCCGATGACAAAGGAACTCATGACGATGGATCTCAGTGCCGTCTCACTGTTTATTTTGAACGAAGTTGAAGGCGGTGATCTGACTGGAGAAACAGATCCGGACCGGATTCTGGATGGTCTTGGAAAATGCTATCCGAACGCTGAGGTTGTGCTGACACTTGGGGGCAGTGGCTCGTGCTTCCGTGGTAATGGCAAAATAATTCGTCAAAAAGCATATCCCGTGCAGGCGGTTGATACGACGGCAGCGGGCGATACGTTTACAGGCTATTTCATTGCGGACTATTATGCGTCAGGGAATGCAGCGCACGCCCTTGATCTGGCGTCCCGCGCATCGGCAATTGCCGTCACGCGGCCAGGAGCGGCTGATTCCATTCCGCTTAGGACAGACGTTGAGAGGTGGGACAGTAAGAAAGAAAAATAAGCCAAATGGGTCAACAGGCACCGGATGAGCAGAGTCATCTGGTGCTTAATTTATGTAATGAAGACAAAAGGTCCCGGTTATTTCCGGACAAAAGCGGCCGGCTTTAACACCATATCCATCATTACATAACAGAGTGGATGGATTTCTGTGCGGACCATTAGGTACAAATTATTTTTGAGAACTATCTATTTGATGATTGATCAATTGGCTGGTTCGCTCCAATATACGGGAACGGATCAGCCAATATTGATTCTGACTGAATTCAGCTGCTTTCCCCGCTTAATTCCCGATATTCACTTGGCTGCTGCCCGATCTGTGCCTTAAACACTCTGCTGAAATAAAAGGCATCGTGGTAGCCGACCTCACTCGCGACCTGCGCGATTTCCATTTTCGGAAATTTCCGAAGCAGCATGCAGGATTCGTTGATCCGGAGCCGTGTCAGGTATTTGGTCGGCGTAATGCCTGTCTTTTTCTTAAACAGCTTGGAGACGTATTCCTGAGAAAAACCGGCATAATCGGCAATCTCGCGGAGCGAGATATCTTCCCGGAAATGTTCTGCCAGATATTTCTGGATAACAGACAGAAGCGCATCCGGGTCCATGTTATTCTTGTCGGCAGTGAGAGAACCACCGATTTTCTGGTCCTGCGCATGTAATGAGACCAGGACATGCTGGAGAGACTCTGCCAGTGCCTTTTTGTTCACCGGCTTCAGCAGATAATCCGACACGTGATAGTGGATGGCTGTCTGCGCATAGGAGAAGTCATCATAGCCGCTCAGAATGATGATCTTGATCGATGGATGATTTTCCGTGATATATTTGGAGAGCTCCAGCCCGTCCATCTGCGGCATTCGGATATCCGTGATCACAAGATCGGGATGCAGACGGTCAATGTCCTCGGCAGCTGTCTTACCGTTCGCGGACTGCCCGCAGAGTGTGAGCGGAAGATTCAGAGAATCAATTTTATGGATCAGGTTCTGCCGGATCAGATATTCATCCTCCACAATATAGTAGTTAAAAGTCGGCGTAGACATGCTCCAGTTCCTCCTTCGTGTTAATGGTCCCGCCTATGGTGAATGCGGTTTGCGACTTGCTGTTTTCAATTTCAAAGACTGCTTCCTCTCCGTAGATCATCCGGAGACGCAGCATAACATTTTTCAGGCCAAGATGGTGAATTTCCATATTGTCCAGCTCGCGGCTGGTATCAATCGAACGGAATTCTGTTAGAAGCTCCTCCTTCTTTTCATCGGTGAGCGATCCGCCATTATCCTCAATCCGGATCGTCCAATGGCCATCCCGGACGGATGCGGTAATTGCGATCTTCCAGGGCGGATTTCCGGTAAATGAATACTTGAATGCATTTTCCACGATCGGCTGCACAATCAGCTTTGGAATGATGACCGGATCGGTCTGCTCATCAGACGTATACGTGTACTCCAGATCGGGGCCGAAGCGGTACGACATGCATTTCAGGTACTGTGAGATGTTAAACAGTTCCTCTTTGATGGTCACGAACAATACGTTCTTGCCGGAAATATATCGGAGATACCGGCACAGAGCATCACACATATCGACAATCTCCTCATTCATTCCCTCTTCAGCCATCACAGACAAATTCGTCAGAGAATTATAGAGAAAATGCGGGTTGATCAGGGACTGTGCGGCCCGGAGCTTGGCAACATTTTCCTCCGCCTGTGCCATCAGAACCTTTTTAGACGACTCCTGCAGATTGCTGTACATAGTCTGGACTGAACTGCTGAGGTCATCAATCTCCTTAATATGGCTGGGTTTCGCGTCAGCCGGAAGAGATCCATTCAGAATCTTTCCAAGCGTAATCTGGCGGCTCTGATTCGTAAGTGTCACGAGCGGACGGGAAATCAGGCTTGCCATGTAAAGGCATATGAGGAGCACCGCGGTCATCGAAAATGCAGTCAACGCAATCATTGTCCGGGTATACTGCCGGAGCGGCTTCAGGACCTCATCGGCCGGTTCCACAGCAAGAACCGTCCATCCGTATTTTTCTGAATCACAGCGCGCGATCAGCTCTTCATTTCCCGAATGATCCTCGACAAATGCTGTCTTCTTGTCTGTAATTTTGTTTTTTTCGGCCAGCGTAAGGTAATCGGTCAGGCGTTCATTCACCCCATAGGGGTAGATCTGCTCACCCCGTTCATTGTAAATGATGACCTGGCAGGGGTTTTCATCGGTTGCCTCGTCCGCTGATGAAAAAATTTTGCCGGCATCCTGACTGACCTCAACAATTCCTTCCGGATCGTCATTCGAATCGAGAAATTCCCGGATGAGCGAAATATAATAGCTGGACTCATTGATATTGCCCGTTTTCGGCATGCGATCGTCCATTCGGGGCCGGGTGATGTACCGGGAGCCGGCAAGCCGGCGGACCTGGTCGTACCATGGCTGATAATTAAGGTCCACATGATAGGTGCGGTTCGCGAAGCTGGTTTCTACACAGGTGCCGTTTAAATCGTAGAGCCTGATAGACGTAACCGATTGATAGGACCCGATGATCGCAGTTATGATTTCGGACAGCTGGTTCATCGTATCATTTGCCTGAACCTGTGCGGAAGGATTCCCGTCTTCTTCGGCATACGTTTTTGAATATTTCCGAAAATCCTCCCGGATAGCTGTAGAATAGACGATATTCATCGAGACGGTTGCGAGCTTGTCCATCTCATCATCCGTGGACTTGAGCACAGAGGAAGAGAGGCTGCTCATTTTTGACTCGGCTTCTGTGATCAGATTTCTTCTCGAATAATGGTAGGTATAGACCATAAAAAGACTGAGCAGAAACACGGTCAGCGTTCCATAGGAAATGAAGAGCAGGAAGCGCTGAGAGATCTGCCTTTGTGAATGTTTCATAAAACCCTGCCAGCTTTCTTGTGAAAATCAGCAATAGTGTTCAAAAATGTACAGTCACTGTTCGTTTTTATCCATTTTGAACAAAGAACATGCCTGCTAATATAATAGCAGTTGAAAAAGCCATCGTAAATGGCTCTGACACACAGCCGGCAGTGTGCATAGTGACAACAATTCTTAATTGGCAGTAGGAGGAAAACGGCATGAAATTCAAAAAATTAATGGCAGGTGTCCTGTGTGCAGCGATGACAGTTGGGATGCTGACAGGCTGCGGATCCAAATCATCGAGCAGCTCAGACAGCAGTTCAGGAAGCAGCAAGGCAAAGGTGACGCTGACATTCGGCAGCCACCAGAGCGGACTTCCTTCTTCCGGAATCGTACAGGATCTGGCAAAGGAATATGAAAAGGAAACGGGTGTCCATATTGATTTCCAGATTTCCCCGGATGACCAGTGGCGTGATCTGATCAAGGCAAAGATGGATTCCGGAGAGGCGCCGGACATCATGTGCGTCGACTCGCCGATCAACCTGGAATCTTCCCTTCCGATGGATAAGTACAGCGTAGACCTGTCCGATCAGGAGTGGGTGAGCCGCATGAACGACGGCGCAAAGAATGCGGTCTCCGTTGACGGAAAGACATATGGCATTACATTTGCCGGCGAGAAGATGTACTTCTACATCTACAACAAGGATATCTTTAACAAGCTCGGCTTAAGTGTTCCGAAGACCTATAAGGACTTCACCGATGTCTGCGACAAGATCCTGAAGTCCGGCACGACGCCGATTTATGAGTGCACAACGAACGGCTGGCATCAGGTTCTGCCGCTGTTTGAGACAGGCGGCACATGGCTGAACGACGATCCGAAGATCTATGATGAGCTGAATGACAACACAAAGAAAATGAAGGATGTCCCGACACTTCTGACGGTCCTCAAGGAGATGAAGGACTGCGCGGACAAGGGATATTTCGGTCAGGATTACCTGAGCAACTCCTGGGAGAACTCAAAGAAGGCCATTGCGACAGGCCAGTGCGCGATGACGATCGCAGAGCTTGGCTGGATCAATGAGGTCGATGAGGCGTATCCGGATTTCGGTGCTACATCTAAGCTTGGTTACTTCGTCATGCCGTGGGGCGACAATCAGACCATCGGTGTCAACAATGCGTCCAACGCGTATTTCATCAACAAGAAGAGCAAGCACATCAAGGAGGCTGAGGACTTCTTCGCCTTCCTGGCTAAGCCTGAGAATCTTGAGAAGCGTCTCAAGGGTGATACGATGATCAACGCACTCTGCTGGAAGGACACAGACAGCAAGTATACAGACGATGAGCAGAAGTTCATCGATTCGTATCCGAAGGCACAGGTCGTTCAGACATCTGTCAACTACGTCGACAGCCAGTGGATGGATATCGGCAAGGATCTTGAGAGCATGTTCACAGGCGCTTCCACACCGGAGGATGTCGTGAATACCATCGACAGCAGACGCGCCGATGAAGCCAAGCTGCATAATGATTCGCACTGGGATTCCTGAACGTGAACACGTGTAAAAATCAATACAGAATGTGAACTTTTCATCCGGGCTTCACACAGCCCGGGTGAGAAGCTCTTAAATACTATTTTGGGAGATACCTATGAACAGAAAGAAAACGTATCCGTGGTACTTTGCGGCACCGGCAGCGTTTATATATTTCCTTCTGTGCTTTCTGCCCGGCATCGTCGGCATCTGTTACTCATTTACGGACTGGAATAATTATTCAACAGAGGTCCATTTTGTCGGACTGGAGCATTACAAGGACATCTTTGTCGGGCATCCGGAGTATCTTCGCTACATTGGAAATACGGTCGGATTCACGATTGCGACGACTATTCTGAAGACTGTCATCGGACTTGCGCTGGCCCTTCTGCTGACGCAGGCATTCATCAAGCTCAAGAATGTGCACCGCATGATTATTTTCTCGCCGCAGGTCATGTCTTACCTGGTTGTCGGCCTTGTCTTCCGAAGCCTGCTTCATCCGACGACAGGCTTTGTCAACAATTTCCTTCGTCAGATCGGACTTGGCGGACTGGCCAAGAACTGGCTGACCGATGTGCATCTCGTCTGGCCGACCATCGTCAGCGTCGATACCTGGAAGGGTGTCGGCTACATCATGGTTGTCGTCATTGCAGGCCTGATGTCAATTCCGAGAGATTATTATGAGGCAGCCAGTATTGATGGCGCGAATTTCGCACAGAAGTTCCACTTCATTACCCTGCCGCTTCTGAAACCGATTATCCTCAATGTCACCATTCTGAACGTCACATACGGACTCCGGGTCTTTGATATGATTTATTCACTGACAAACGGAGGTCCGGGCGATACGACGAACGTTATCAATACAGCCGTCTTCAAGGAATTCTCAAAGGGCGATTACGGCATGGGCACAACGCTTTCGTCGGTTCTGTTCTTCATTATGCTGGCACTGATGTACTTCATTCTGAAATCCATGGAAAACAAGGAGGTTGAAGTCTGATGGGAAAAGCAAAAAAGATTACGCTGCATGTGATCGGAAATGTGGTGGCTATTTTTCTCAGCCTTCTTGTCATTATTCCGCTGGTTGTGCTGTTCCTGAACTCCTTTAAGGATGCGGCTGAATCGGACAGCATGTCGCTGTCTCTTCCGAAGCACTGGATCATTTCCAACTACGCGACGGTCATCGAGCAGGGCAAGCTGGTGACAGCCTTCCTCAACGGACTTCTGTATGCGACAGTGAGCTGCGTGCTGATCGTCATCGTGGTGGCAGCTGCTGCTTTTGTCATTTCCAGACGGTTCCAGGGGATCAATAAAGTCCTGTACTATTTTATCATTGCCGGAATTGCGATGCCGGTGAACAATGTCGCTCTTATGAAGGTGCTGCAGGTGCTTCATCTGGTCAACACACGCGGCGGCCTGATTCTGATCTATGTGGCTGTCAATGTGCCGCTCAGTCTGTTCCTCGGCTACGGCTTTGTTGCCACGATCCCGAGAGATATTGATGAGGCGGCGATCCTCGATGGCTGCACAACAAAGCAGCTGTTCTTCAAGGTCATCCTTCCGCTGATGAAGCCGATTATTTCGACTCTGTTCGTCCTTAATTTCATGGCTGTATGGAATGACTTCACGATGCCGCTCTACTACCTGAATTCCTCGACCAAATGGCCGATGACACTGGCTGTCTACAACTTCTTCGGTGCCTTCCAGAATAACTGGAACCTGGTCTCCGCAGATATTATACTGACACTGGTACCGGTCCTGATCGTCTTCATTATCGGTCAGAAATATATTGTCGGCGGTGTGTCAACCGGAGCGGTCAAGGGCTGAAAAAGAGAGGAGAAACTACATGAAATTTACGAATGGCTACTGGGCTGTGCGGGACTATATTGTCCCGCAGTATGCCGCCGAGTATGCGGAGCATCAGTTTGATGGCAAAACGCTGACGGTCTACGCGCCGGTTAAGCATATCGCAGGACGCGGCGACAAGCTGAATATCGGGATCATTACGATTACGCTGACGAGCCCGATGGACAATATTATCCGCGTGGGACTGACTCATTTTGCGGGAACTATTGAAAAGGGCCCGTTTGCGGAGGTGCATGAGACGCATCCGCAGGTCGAAATTGCGGAAAATGAAGAGGCTGTCATTTTCCAGAGTGGTACGACAAGGGCTGTCATCAGCAAGGTGCCGGGACGCTTTGGCATCCGCTTTTATGATGCAGCCGCTGAGAACACGGAAGCGGCAGGCAGCAAGTCTGCCGCAGCCTGCCGGACAGCAGCAGAAGCTGCCGACAGCAGGCACTACGGCCGCGAGCTCACAGGCAACGGCTGGCGCACAACGGGGCGGATGCTTGACACAAGAGACAACACGTCCTACATGGCAGAGGCTCTCGATATCGATGTCGACGAGACAATCTACGGGTTCGGCGAACGGTTCACCCCGTTTGTGAAGAACGGGCAGGTCATTTCCATGTGGAATGAGGACGGCGGTACGGCGAGTGAGATCGCCTACAAAAATATCCCGTTCTACATCACGAATAAGGGCTACGGCGTGCTGGTGGACAATCAGGGCGACGTGCAGTTCGAGGTCGCGTCGGAGAAGGTTGAGAAGATTCAGTTCTCGGCAAAGGGCGAGAGCCTTGGATATTATTTCATCAATGGCCATACACCGAAGGGCACGATCAGCCTTTACACGGAGCTGACCGGAAAGCCCGCCCTTCCGCCGGCATGGACGTTCGGTCTGTGGCTGACCACCTCGTTTACGACAAATTATGATGAGGCGACGACAAGCAACTTCATCCAGGGCATGGCTGACCGGGACATTCCGCTTCACGTCTTCCATTTTGACTGCTACTGGATGGATGCGTACGAGTGGTGCAACTTCAAATGGGATCCGAAGACATTTCCGGATCCAAAGGGCATGCTGAAGCGCTATCATGACCGCGGCCTGCACATCTGCGTCTGGATTAATCCGTACATTGGCCAGAAGTCGCCGTTGTTTAAAGAGGGTATGGAGCATGGATATCTTCTGAAGAAGACGGATGGATCCGTGTGGCAGACTGATCTTTGGCAGCCGGGCATGGGCATCGTCGATTTCACGAATCCGGATGCCACGGCCTGGTATCAGAGCAAACTGAAAACGCTTCTTGATATGGGCGTCGACTGCTTCAAGACCGATTTCGGTGAGCGGATCCCGGTCAAGGATATCGCCTGGTTTGATGGTTCCGATCCGCTGAAAATGCACAACACCTTTACGCTCCTTTACAACCGGGCGGTTTTCACGCTGCTTGAGAAGGAGAGAGGAAAGGGCGAGGCGGCTCTCTTTGCCCGTTCCGCAACTGTCGGCGGGCAGCAGTACCCGGTTCACTGGGACGGTGATTCAACCGCAACCTATCAGTCCATGGCAGAAACGCTTCGGGCAGGGCTTTCCCTTGCCTGCGCGGGCTTCGGCTTCTGGAGCCATGATATCAGCGGCTTCGAGAGCACAGCGCCGGCGGATATCTATAAGCGCTGGTGCCAGTTCGGACTCCTCAGCTCACACAGCCGTCTGCATGGCTCATCGTCCTACCGTGTGCCGTGGCTCTTTGATGAGGAGGCGTGCGACGTCCTCAGGAAGTTTGTGAAGCTTAAGTGCTCGCTCATGCCGTATCTTTACAGCAAGGCAGCCGAAGCGCATGAACAGGGGATTCCGATGATGCGCCCGATGTTCGTGGAATTTCCGGATGACCCGACGTGCGCGTATCTCGATCGGCAGTATATGCTTGGCGACTCCCTACTCGTCGCGCCGATTTTCAAGGCAAGCGGTGAGGTCAGGTATTATCTGCCGGAGGGACGGTGGTACAATCTGCTGACTGAAAAGCAGTACGAGGGCGGCCGCTGGTATAAGGAGACATTCGACTATATGTCGATGCCGCTCCTTGTCCGTGAAGGAACGATTCTTGCAATCGGCTCGGAAAATGAACGGCCGGATTACGATTACACAAGGGACACGACGTTCCTTCTTGTGAATTTCAAGGATGGTGCGTCTGCAAGGATTCAGGTTCCGGATCTGAAGGGTCATACAGTTCTCACGGTATCTGCAGCCTGCAGGGATGGAAAGGTGCTGGTTCATCTCGATGGAAATGCCGAGAACCCGAAATTTACGGTGATCGGCGGAGATGCAAGAGAAGTGGAAGTTCAGTAACCTGGGGTTATTAACTGCATAGTGTTCCTTTTGCAAAAGGTCTGCCTGATCGGCAGGCCTTTTGCTGTATCTGGTGCCTTTACAGAGGATTACCGTATGTCAATTTTCTCTTGCTCTAAGAAGGAGAGTCGGCTTAAAATCGCCATTTTGGGCCGGTCAATTCAACAAGCCAATTCCGCTTTCATGAGAGAACGTAGGTTTAGTGACTCATTTTTCAGCAGGTGCGATTTATAAACTCGAACTGTAATGCATACGTGAATTGTGTGGCGGGTGGAATCCTGTATAATGAAACTATATTGAGCGTCGGTATACCGGACGCAGGATGCGAACATGTGATAAGCTGAACTGTGATATTGATGACATGGTTCATTTTGTGTTGGAGGCGACGCTATTGCTGCCGGGGGAGCAGGAATGCTCGGCAGCTCAATTGCCATTGTCGATACCCAGTACGTGTGAGCATAAGCATTCCCCGAATTTATCGGCTTAAGAAGAATGGAGACACTGTAAAATGAGTGAACTTGACGACGCTCGTTGGATGCTGGAGCAATTTCTCAAGCGGGAACTTCCGGACACAAAGTTTTCGGATCAGGTAATGGAAGAGATGACATATGCCTTGTATAAGAATTACTATGCCTATGAGATGGATGAGGAGTTTGCTGCGAGGGATGCGGTAAGCTGCGCGTTGAAGAAACACCATATTCAGGTGCCTGGATTTAAAATCTGGATTGCATGACTTGTAATTCTTTGTGACCGGCAGTATTACAGAATGCCGGAAATTTCGAAGCGACATAAACATCAAACCGCGCCGCTAAGAGCGGCGCTATTTTTATAGATCGGCATGCATCTTGGCGTTTACCAATGTTGGAGTTAGAACTCTGAGGAGAAGCAGATGTCGCTTTTATGGCGACCTTTGCGGAGACAGCATTTTCTATAATAGGAGCGAAACCTGGCAATTTATGGCATGAGTCAACATGCAGGCTGGCTGTCCACACCTTAGGGTGTTATAGCAACGAATTTTCTGGCATGTTGTTATAAAAAATGCATCATAAACTAGAAATTCTAGCGTGAATGTTGTACAATATGCCTATATTTATCGAGAGGACCAAGGGAACTCTCCAGATCCTTTTCCGAGTGCGTCTGGCAGGATGCATCGGACACATTTTGAATAGTTACCTAAATATTTGAAATCCGAGGATATCAGTATGAAGAAACAAACGGAAAATGCAGTGTATGCATGCCTGTACCATGATATCGGCAAGATTATCTATCGGACAGGAAAGCAGGTAAAGCACAGCGAGCTGGGATATGAATTTGTCCGGAAGGAATTTCCGGATATGGATCCCGACGTGTATGATGCTGTCCGCTATCATCATGGAAGAGAACTGAAGGATGCACGCGTATCACCTCATTCACTGGCGTATATCACGTATCTTGCGGATAATATTTCCGCGGGCTTGGATCGCCGTGAAAATGACAATGGGCAGATGACATTTAAAAGAGATGTGGCGCTGTCTCCGGTGTTCATTCATATGAACGGAGAACATCCGGGATATTATCTGAGACCAGAGATAACTGGCAAAGGTGGCTGTGTTATGCCGCAGAAAGAGCAGCCGGTTCTTGATACACACTCGTATCAGTATCTGGAAGACCGTCTGCGCGCTAACATTCATCAGATGTCGACAGGAGAGCCGTGGATCAATTCGCATCTGGCTATGCTGGAATCACTGACCAGCCAGATCCCGTCCAGCACGAATGTGGCGGAGTCCGTTGATATTTCTCTTTATGACCATCTGAAGACGACTGCTGCGGCAGGTGCCTGCCTGAGTGAGTATGCGATTGCAGAGCATATCACAGATTATAAGCAGACATTTATGACGCATGAGAAGGCTTTCCGGGACGAGAAGTGTTTTCTCATGTATTCAGCAGATCTGTCCGGCATTCAGAACTTTATCTATACAGTGCAGACGACGCATGCGCTGAAGACGCTTCGTTCCAGGTCCTTTTTCCTTGAGCTTCTGATGGAGCATTACGCGGATGAAATCCTGGAGGCGACAGGACTTGCGCGGACAAATCTTCTCTATAGCGGCGGTGGTCATTGTTATCTGCTTCTGCCCAATACAGAGGAGACGGTGGCGCAGCTGCAGCGTATTAATAAGCTCTTTAATCACTGGCTCTTTGAGAGGTTTGGTATTCTGCTTTATATTGCGCATGGATATGCACCATGCTCTGCAAATGACCTGATGAACAAGCCACAGGAAGGAAACCCATATCGGAGAATCTTCCGCATGGTTTCCGACAAGATCGCGTATCATAAGCTTCATCGGTATGACGCGGAGACTCTTCTGGCCATGAATAATCAGAAGCAGGCGTCTGGGAGCCGGGAGTGCAAGGTATGCGGGAGAACGGATCATCTGACGAAGGATGGCGTCTGCCAGTGGTGCAGCACGTTTGAGCTTATGTCTGAGAAGATCAGAAAACTTCCGGTCTATTATATAACCAAGACAAAGGGTCAATCTGACTTCTCGCTTCCAGGATCGGATGGTGATGTGTATGTAACCATTACCGATGTTGAAACAGCCAAAAAGATGGTTCAGAACGATACGGGCCTGTGCCGAATCTATACGAAAAATAAAATGTACACAGGTGTCCGTTATGCGACGAGACTGCACATCGGTGATTATGCAGCGGATATATGGGTAAACGAGCTTGCGAAGAGATCAACTGGAATCGAACGGCTAGGTGTCTGCCGCATGGATGTTGATAATCTTGGAGAAGCATTTGTCGGGGGATTTGAGGAGAAGGAAGGCAACCGACAGAGATATGTCACGATCTCGAGGACATCTGCATTTTCCAGAAATATGTCCCTGTTCTTCAAGAATTATATCAATCAGATCTTCAGCGGCAGTAAACCTGATGATGCACTGAATGTGCTGATTATTTATTCTGGCGGTGATGATATTTTCTTCGTTGGAGCATGGAATGATGTCATCGAGGGTGCAAAGAGAATAGAGAAGGCGTTTGAGACATATACATGCGGCAGTTTGACGATCTCGGCAGGTATCGGGATTTTTGATGAGACTTATCCGGTGCGGCTCTTTGCGGAGAAGACCGGTGAGCTGGAGGATCGCGCCAAGCAGCATTCCAATAAACGGGCTGTGACGCTGTTCGAGGCCGGCAGACAGAAGGAAGAAACAGGGGAAGAAGATAAGAAGAAACAGGAAGATACATATTATCGTGTAAGTAATCGTCCAGCGACTCTTTTCGAAAAGGGAGGCCAGACCTACGACTGGACGACGTACCTTCGAAAGGTAGAGGGAGAGAAGCTGGCTACGCTTCGAGAATTCTTCAATCCATTCTTTAAGCACGATCAGAAGGAAAGCGCCGCATCTGATATAAAAGATAATGAAAAGCGCGGCATGGCGTTCCTTTATCGGATGACAAGCCTGCTCCGGGAGAGTGCAGATGATTCTTTAAATCTGGCTCGTCTGGCATATGTTCTTTCGAGGCTTGAGCCATCAAAGCAGAGCAGTCAGTATGAGCCTTATCGGAAGATGAAAGACGCCGTCTATCGCTGGGCGATGAGTCCGGATGATCGAAAGCAACTGCTGACAGCGATCTATCTTTATGTATATGAGAGACGTGCACGTTAAGGAGGACGTTCTATGTACGGGAACAATGGTTATGGAAATGGAAGAGGCAACTTTAACAGCAGGGGATCCTATGGAAACAGCAGAGGGTCCTATGGGAATGACCGAGGTTCTTATGGCGGCCAGAGACGGGATGATGCACCTGAGATCCCGAAGCCGATGAAGCTTCCAGCGGATTATGTAACAGCGGCAGAAGACGCCATGAAGTCAATTCTTCCTGAGAGGGATAAAATTACGACAAGCAAGCTTCGCAACCTCTATTCGCTGGCTATGTGCATTTATGACAAGGAGCTTCGGAGGACAGATCCGAAGCTGTTGCCGGAGGATGACGCGAAGCTGACACAGCTGCATATGCGGCTCCTGTATGAATATGGCCGTGATAATGGCGTTAAGGTGTTCGCTGATAAGACGAAGGTTTTATCGTATTTGAAGGGCATTCAGTCCAGTCGGGAAGAGTATCTGAATTTTGCGCATTATATGGAAGCGCTGGTGGCGTATCACAGATTCCTTGGGATAGGAGGTAAGAATTAATGTACGGCAAGATTAAAATCACAGGCAGGCTGGTTGTCAGGACAGGAATGCATATCGGCGGAAATGAAGCCTTCTCGGCGATCGGTGCGATTGATTCTCCTGTCGTCAAGGATCCGTTTACAGGAGAGCCGATTATTCCGGGCAGCAGTATCAAGGGAAAGATTCGTACGCTGCTTGCAAGAAGCATGTCAGGGGATATTGAGCAGATGCCTGCGTGCAAGGACGATGATCCGGTCATTTTACGGATGTTCGGAAGCTCGGAACCGCCTCACGCAGCCAGATTTCAGTTCGTCGATCTGTTCCTGTCGAAGGACAATAAGACGGAACTGGTAGGCCTTACGGAAGCAAAAGCTGAAAATGTCATTGACAGGAAGACCTGCGTGGCGAACCCTCGTATCATTGAGCGCGTCACTGCGGGAACAGTGTTTGATTTTATTTTGGTTTACAATGTGGAGAAGCAGAATGAAGTTGCGGAGGATTTCCGTACACTGGCAAAAGGTATGAAACTCCTGCAGCTTGACTATCTCGGCGGTCATGGCACACGCGGAAGCGGACGTGTCAGCCTGAAGGATTTCCAGCTGACTCCGTATGGCTGTGATGTTGATATCAAGCAACTGGAAGGCATTTTGAATGAAGTTTCTGCGTTTGAACTGATACCTGAACGGAGCGCTAAGGCATGAACTATTTTCTGTATAAGCTGAAATTTACGACGCCGGTGCATTTCGGACGATCGGACTCCGCGCAGTCGCTGTTCGGCTCCGGAATGAATTTTGCGGCGGACACACTGTTCTCCTCTCTTTGCCATACGGCACTTGAAATGGGAGGGGAAGAGCAGCTTAGGCATCTGGCTGATCTGGTGAAAGAGGGCAAGCTTCTTCTGTCTGATACATTTCCCTGGAAGGGAGATACATTATATCTGCCGAAGCCTCTGTATAGGAAAGAGGGTCCGTCGAAGGACGTAGACCTTCCGCAGGGGCAGAGAAAAGCCATGAAGAAACTGGCATGGGTGCCGGCTGATTTGATGAAAGAGCTGTTCAGTGACATGGAGACCGGAGATATCTTCGACGCGAACAAGGTCGATCAGAACTTCGGCAGAGTGATGCTGAACGAAAAGGCCGCCGTCAGAACGGGCGGCGAGGCGAGGCCGTATGCGGTTGGTGCTTTCTATTTTGAGCCGGATACAGGGCTGTACTTTATTGCCGGAACTGAAACGGAAGAGGAAGGAGATAAACTGCAGGATCTCCTCGACGCAATGGGACTCGGCGGAATTGGCGGCAAGAGAAGCACAGGTCTTGGCAAATTCACGGTCGACGATGCGATATACCTGAATGAGCCGTTTGATGATACGACGAAGTGGTTGTATTCCTCTCTTGAGAGCAAGGAAGACGCTTCTATGCTGCTCACGACCAGCCTTCCAAAGGAGGCGGAACTTTCTTCCGCAATGGAAGGAGCTTCCTATCTTCTGACAAGGAGAGGCGGCTTTGTGCAGTCCGATCATTTCTCAGAGGAGATGCGAAAGAAGCAGGTCCAGTATTTTTTCCAGGCAGGATCTGTCTTCCGGCATCGCTATGAGGGTGATCTGTATGACGTCAGCGGCGGGGCCGGTTCACACCCGGTTTATCGGTACAGTAAACCGCTGTTTCTGGGGGTGAGCCTATGATACAGAGCGGTCATTTGAAGACTTATGATCTGACATTGGAGACGGTTGGACCGGTTCATATTGGAACCGGTGAGAAAGCTGCCAAGAGCAATTATTTATA
>JBJEMO010000007.1:0-3348 GCA_051879715.1 Bilifractor sp. | reverse complement strand
ATTTTCACGAACAGATCAAATTGCTTGTTCATTTTCTACCTTCTTTCTTTTTGTTGTAGTACAAAGACATAATAAAAACGCTAGCATTTGCTAACGTTCATTTGAATCTTATGTTTACCTGTTCTTTGTTTTGGCTTTTGCTTATTGTTTCTGAAGAGGCACGAACTCAACCTTTAAGCTCATTCCCATTCCAGCGGCTAGTCTTTTAAGCATTGCCAGGCTTGGATTTCTTGTTCCATTTTCAATTCTACTGATATCGGCTTGGGTAATGCCGGTTGCTTCGGATAAGTCTTTCTGTGTCATATGCTGTCTTTTTCTGGTATCAATCATCGCCTGGATAATATCGTATTCAGGAGAAAGCTCATCATATGCAGTTTTGACTTCAGGGTCTTTTAAGATTTCTTTTTTAAAGTCTTCATACTTAATCATTTTGATTCCTCCTTTGATAATCTTCTCTGTATTTCTTAGCAGTTTCAATCACATTCTTTGGGGTCTTCTGTGTTTTCTTGATAAAGCCATTTGTCAAAATAGCCTTGTTTCCTACGAAAAAGAAATACAGAACTCTTGTTATATCGTTTCCCTGTTTGATTCTTAATTCAAATATTCCATCTCCCAGGGATTTTGAATAAGGCTCTCTTAGAAGTGGACCATTATTCTCTAGCAAATCGATGGTTCTTAATACTTTAGCTTTCATCTTTGAATCAAGAGAGAGGATGAATTCAGCTACGGGACATTCACCGCTCTCAGTGTTATAAAATTCGATATTTATCATATTAAGCTTACTATCTCCCCACATATATAATATGTTGAATACAACATATTTGTCAATAACGATTTCATTTCATGTAATTTATCTAGATTGATCAAAGGATTGAAAATTACTTTTTTAAATATATTCATGATAATAGCTCATTATCTTTCGTATTCTCTTTTCTTGACTTTGGTGAATTGATCTTCACCTGGTACAAGGCCTAAGGAAGAGCCATTTTCCCATCCAACATGGATCGTACCGGCATCATCAACAAACTGGACGGTGCCATGTGTTCCATCTGGTACCGGATGACAGTCATCATTCATATGGATGCATCTGATCTTTGTACCTGGTGGATATTGTCTTCTAAGCATTTCAATTTCTTCCTGTTTCATGAAATCCATTCAGCAGTTCTCCTTTCGTGCCTGTGCAAGTTTTTCAAACTTCAATTTCTCATTGACGTCTTTGTAAAAGGTCGGATGATCATCAATGCAGGTGTATGAACCATTGAGTACGGAAATGATATGCTTTGAAGCTCTTCTTCCGGTCTCATCGTTATCTAGATGGAGTATGATCTTTCGGATATGACCATTGCGTTTGAGATAGCTGTGAAGGGCAATTGGAACATCCGCTTCACTTTTTGATGCAATACCTGTAGCAGCACCACCAAGTGATAAACAGTTGTGAGAATAGAAGGGGCTGCCCTTCATTTTCAGAAGCGTCATATATGAAAGCATGTCGATGGCTCCTTCAAAAACGTGAAGTTCATCACTGTATATCGTTGTAAAAGAAAAACTGAAAGCCTTGTTGCTTCCAGCATGTTCACATTTGATATCAGAATGGATGCCCCGTTTGAAGGCATAGGCAGGCAAATCACCATTGAATCCCACAAATACCACATTCTTATAATAGCGGTCCTGGTAGATCTGACCTTTGGCAATGAAATAACTGATGATTTCTGGATCGATCTTTCTTTCTTCATAAAGGTAGCGGAACACCTCATCATTGGAGGCATCTTTTGCTGGAAGGGTAAACGGTTTTGTTTCCTTTGGTCTTTCATGTGTGATGACAGGGGGACTGATTTGCATGGCATCCATGATGGTGTCGCATGCATCCATGAAGGTATAGCCTTCTACAATCACCAGATAATCAATGGCGGAAGTACCGCCTTTGCGTTGTGACCACCAGTACCACTTGCCATTGGAAAAGTGCAGTGAATCATGATCCGCATGGATATAATCCTTTCTTCCATTTCTGATCAGCAGGTCTGGATGGTAATTCTTCAGGTAATCGAAGGCAGTAAGATGCCGGATCTCCTTCAGTTTTTCTCTGGGTATATATTTTCTCATCTTTCTTTCTCCCTTTGTTTTGGTGCCATGTCTGCCAGGCTGTGTTCTTTGCAGAATTGACGTATTTCACTTGGACTTTCTATGGAACCTTCTTCTGTATAAATGGCTTTTACTTTGTACTGGTTTGCCTGGATGTTTTGCATCCACTCATCCATGAAACCATTTAATTCATGTGCTTTGTATGGATCACTGTCCACACGTTCATAGAACTGCAGGTTATCCTGCTGGTAGGATTGCGGATAGAGAAGTCTGTTTGTTTTATCCACAATGAATTCAACATCCGGATCCGCCATCAGATCACCATTGAGCTCATAGTTATGGGACATGGCAAATCGGTTATCATCAATGATCTCAACATTCAGATCCATGAATCCAGGTGTGCCGTATCTCATATAGCAGGCATCATTGTTTAATACAGGTGCGGCAATGGATTCAAACAGGTTGTAGTTGGTGCGTTCAATGGAATCACTGATGAATGGATGGTCGTGTATCGGATCATAGGATGGATCCTGATATGCATTGTAGATTGCACGGTTCAGATCCTTTCTGAAATCCGTATGGTTGCTGTAAAGGTGTTCCTGTATCTTCATTGACTCTTTATTGGATTCAAAATATTTGTAGATTCCATTTTCAATATCCTGGTACAGGAAGGAGTTATCCAATCCAGGATTGTCATTTCGCTTCAGGTCATAAACAACACTGACAACAATCTGATTGGCAAGCTGATCCATCTCAAGAGGGTAGATGTATTCATGTACCATCGTTCTTTTCTTCAGGTTCTGCTCAAATACAGGTTCCAGTTTTTCGATCATCTCATGAGCAGTACTCTGAATACTTGCAAGAATCGGTTTCAGCCTTTCCTGATCTTCTGCAGCATATCCGGCAATGTATCCAAATGAATACTCGGAAGTATCGATACCAAAGTGGTCACATAAAACAAAAGCGAGAGATTCGGCTTCGATCTCACGCTGGTCGGGGTCTTTGTCGGTTTTCTTGTGGAGGATGCTGTGGGCATATTCATGGATCAGAGTTTTTGCCTGCTGCATATCCTCAAGCTCCATGTTCAGCACGATCTTATCTTCAGCAGGGGAATAGTAACCTTTGGCTCCTGTTGCAAGAGTCAGGTCCTTTTCAGGGGAATGGTAATCGATTGGAATCGTACAGATATCCTTTACGGAATCAATAAATGCAAGTATCTCATCGGAAGTACCACTCAGAGTGTGTACAAGAGTAGGGAGTGGTTTACCG
>JBJEMO010000006.1:0-23913 GCA_051879715.1 Bilifractor sp. | reverse complement strand
CTGCCTTCCTCACACAGATTCTGATCGAAAGCGGTTGCAAAACAGGTTCCTTCAATTCCCCTGCCATTGAGCACTTCACAGAACAGTTCAAAATCAACAACCATAGCATCTCCGAAGAGGATTTTGCCAGAATCCTGACCCGTGTGGCAGAACAGATTCAGAAGAATCTCGAAAATGGAATCGTTCAACCGACGCAATTTGAAATTCTGGTTGCTGTCGCGTTTTTGTACTTTCTGGAACAGCACTGCGATATCGTCGTCCTGGAAACCGGTATGGGAGGGCTGCTGGACGCCACAAATGTCATCCCGTCACCGGAAGCAGCGGTGATCATGACCATCAGCATGGACCATACGGAAATTCTCGGCCACACGCTGGCAGAAATCGCCACACAGAAGGCCGGAATCATTAAGGAAGGAACCGATGTGCTGCTCTATCCCCAGAAACCGGAGGCGGATCAGGTCTTTGAGGCTGTCTGTCGTGAGAAACATGCCCGGCTGCACCGGGTAAATGTCTGCAATAGAGCAAAGAAAGCTACCTTGCAGGGACAATACTTTGATCTTTATCTTGAATTTGAAACAGATTTCGTAAACAACAATTCTTTATACAGGTACAGCAGCCCTCTGAACGACTTGTTTATACCATTACTTGGCTCCTACCAGTGCGCAAACGCTTCAATGGCTGTTGCAGCTGCCGAAATCCTCGCATATAAGGGATACCCTGTCACAGATTCCTCTATCCGCAAAGGCTTAAGAAATACCATTTGGCACGGAAGATTCGAGCTGATGCACACAAATCCTGCCATTATTGTAGATGGCGGACATAATCCGGAAGGTGCCATCATGCTCAGAGATAGTCTTCTCCGATACTTCCCGGATCAGAAAATCACATTCATTATGGGTATCCTGGCCGATAAGGATTACCACAAAATCATTGATACTGTCGGGCCACTGGCCAAATGCTTCTATACTGTTCCTGTTCCAAATCCACGAGCACTTGATCCGAAACAGCTTGCTAAAGAGCTCTCTATTGCCGGTTATAGTGCAATCCCCTGCACATCTATAGAAGCCACTGTCAATCTGGCTTTACAGAACAGTTCTACGGGCGATGTGATCTGCTCCTTCGGATCCCTGTATTATGTAGGACGTATCCGGGAATACCTGAAAAGAAAAAAAACTACATTCATGTAATTTTTTCCTTTTCAGCATATTGGGATTATTTTTTATCATTGCTTAATTCCGCAACAATCTTTCGGATTTCGTCGATTGGAACACCTGTCAAATCATGGATTTCCTCTACTCCCCTACCGTTTTTTATCAAAAAACGGAAGATCTCTCCTTGTCCTTCTTTTCGTCCTTCTTTTCATCCTTCTTCCAACCCCTCTTTGAGGCCTTCGCGTTTCATCTCTTCATATTTTTCCAGCAGAGTCATATACATTCGCCTCCCATTCTCGTCCTCTCTTGCTTTTCTAACGGCATGATCTATCTCCCTGGCAATGCCATTAGCAGCTTGTCCTCTAAGATAATTCAGGATATCCTGTAAGGTTTGATCTTCGTTATCCACGATCCCTGTGCATTTAAAAATAATGTATGCGATCCATCACTAATCGAAAAGAGATCACATGTAAACTACATGCGATCTCTCTGAGATAGTCAAATAACATCAACCACCGGTTTCGGATGTTCCTTCCCCAGAACTGCTATCGGAACTGGTTGTGGTCGACTGTCCGGTGCTGGAACTGGATGCATCCGAGCTGGTGCTTCCAGTGCTATTTGCATCGGACGTGTTTTCATTTGTTGATGATCCTGTTTCATCGATCGAACCGGAATTACTGTTAATGGCATTTATTCCAGCTGTATTCTGGACACTGGAGCCGCTTATATCAGTATCCTCATCCGAGAAGCTGCTACTCTTTGCATTGCCTGTGTTGCCAACGTTAATTTCAATAGTAGCAGTAATTTCGCTGAGCTCCGGGTTTGTCACTGTGAGTGTATAAGTGCCTGTGGAACTGAAGGTCACGGTACGGATATTCTCTTCAGCACCAGTTACCAGCTGACTTGAAATATCATTTCCACTGGCATCGGTCAGTTTCCAGGTGGCGTTTTTGACTGCCTGGTTCTGTGAATCGGTCAATGTAATGGTTACTGTGTCATTTACGGATAAATTCGTAGTATCTCTATCTGTGGAAAGCTGATAGTTTGGGAGATACGTGATGCGCCCATAGCCATTACCTGTGTTTCCTGTAGAATCTTTACCATCTATGTATTTAGGTATGTCACTTTCATCACTATTTTTATTTTGGGAAAGAAGAACATTTTTACCATTAATAAGATCGGATGTCACATATCCGGATCCGCCACCAGCAGAAGAACCGGCCCAGTAACCCATACCACCGCCGTACCAGCCACCACCGCCGCCGGCACCGTTTTGACCTGCTACATGATATTTATATGTAATCCACCATCCGGGGTCTGTTAAACTAAATGTCCACTTCCAATTTGTTCGTGCGGCTTTGTATAAGTATCCAGCATCATACTGATACCCTCCGCCTGCACCAAATGCCCCATCACGATATTTTGATTCCGCTTCAGTAAGAACATCACGTTGTACATAATATCGTGCATATCCTGTTCCTCCTGTAGTCGCAGTGCCACCATATCCTTTTCTGGTATTGCTGCCACTGCCATTGGAGCCAGAAGTACCACCACCAGCACCACCTGCATAACCACTTGCACCTGCGCCTCCGCCGCCACCAGCAACAAGAAGCACATCGCTTTGATTGTTTACAAAATCTGCAAGATCATTTTTCTTTGACAGTGCCATATGAGAAGCGCCTCCGCCAGAACCCCACAGATAAACATCACCACCAGAAGTTTTTTCTCCCTTAGAGCTTCCTCCTCCATTCCAGCCACCAGATTGTGGCACGGTAGGATTGTGATCATCGTCTAACTCTGCCATATCACCCTTACCGCCTATATATACATAAACGGTTTGGCCTTTTGTCAGGTAATAATAGCCCGAGGAATATCCGCCTTTGCCGCCTTGCGCCGAAATGTTAGGATCACGAGCATTTACCTCATCTGAATTATATTTTCCCTTTAGACCGCTACCGCCCTGAGCACCCCAGACTTCAAGCTTATACCATCCGTCCTGTTGTGCTGTATATTCCTGGACTACACCGGTATTATCATCTCCGTCGATATGCTTGTACGGGAAGTCTGTGCTGTTATTGATTTCTTTCCACTGTGCATACAGAGTTATTGTACCTTTCTTTGCTAGCGCACGCACCTCCTGCTCATCGCTATAGATCTTGCTATGAACCTTGTCTTCCCATCCAACGAAAGTATAACCTTCTCTTGTATAAGCATTTTTTGTTAGCTTATAGGTCAGAATATACTGCAGGCTTTCCATGGGATCCATCTTCCCCTGTCCACCATTTGCGTTAAATTCAATCGTGTATCCAGATGAATTGCTCCAGTCTCCATAAGCTGTCATGCCACTTGGCATCGGATAAGGATACTGTGTGCCACTCGTATATTGACCATAAGCTGATGTTGCTGCTCCAGTATTACCAAAACCTGTTGTCTGAATCAATTCTTTATGAGTGTACCCGGTTACTCCGTTGATATCCTTCGGATTAGCATCTATAATACCGTCCATACTCGAGAGATACCCACAACCCGTAATGGATGTCTGCGAATCTGAAGACACAAACAAACTGTAATTACTGGTAGTGTTATTCCATATTGCAGAGTAATCTCCTGATAAAGTTGATCCAGTTGGATTGTTCAAAAATCCAACACCTTGCTTTGCATTCTGGGTCATTCCTACACTATGGCTGTTTGTAATCGTTGCATTGTAGCTTGTACTTATACCGAAACCGGATGCAAAAGAACCTGCCGATACCAGTGCATTTGCATAGCAGCTATCTATTGTTCCTGTAGCATTTATAAAAAATCCTGCAGCCTGAGTCTTTCCATAAATTTTACCGGAAAAACTACTTGATTGAATTGTTCCTCCTGCATTGGTCTGGACAAAACCTGCAGTGCTGTCATTTTTATTTGCATCATTTATTGCGGCATTTGGCTTAAGTCCACATACCATCAGGTTGTATCCTTCCTTTGGTTTTTGGCTTTCAGCTAAATCTGTATCTACAGTATTTTCGTTCGGAGTATAATTCCCTGTCTGATCAGGGTATTGCTTCTGATAAGCTTCATAAAGGCTGTTATCAGCGTAAACCTGGCAACTGGATATAGTACCATTATTTGTTTCGGCAAAACCATTTTTGCCAATCTGCGCATTCACAATTTTACATGTGCTGATTTGATTGCTATTACTTGAAACAAAACCGTTTCCACTTATCATTGCAGCTTCCAGCGTTATACCAGTAATTGTACCGCTGTTTGTGGGAACAATTCCATCGGAACCGATTGTGACATTGCGGACAGTACAATTACTTATCGTCCCTGTATTCTGATCCGATATAAGTGCTGACTTTGTGAATTTCGAATCTGATACGGACAGGTTTGACATTGTCCCATGGTTGTTCTTAACCACAGAATCTGCATTCATATTGGTGATAACAAGATTCTGTAAACAATAACCAGAATTGTACCAAATAGTATCGACCAGCGTCTGGGTTAATGAATCCAGCATACAATATGTATTATCTGATTTCATCATCCCACTATAGGTTACCACCAGAGTATTTAACTTTGGCGAAGTATTATACTTCACATCTTTTGAAATATCTGAGGTGCCTGTCATGATCGGTTCAGTGAAGGCTATAAGATCATTGTTATAGGAGATGTCCATGGTCTGTTCAATATTATTACCGGAAGAATTATTATTAAAAATCCACCATACATTATTATTATTGTCAGAACCATTCATTATCTCAAATAAGAGATTAAGCTGATGTGCACTTCGAATCTGATATGGTAATGAACTATCTGATGACACAATGTAATCGGCAAAATAAGGATTTACAGTCCAAGAGAGGGTGCTTTTCCAATTATCTATAGAATATTGTTCATCCTGTTGTCCGGAATTGGTCCAGAAAGTCACTTTCTTATTCCACCCGATCGTATCTTGTAAAGTACTATTCTTAGCATTAATGTAATAAGCATGGTATCCCTGAATATTTAATTTCTCCAGAACAGCATCATATGGTTCAAGAAGCCCCCTTTTTATAGCATTTGAGATAGTTGATTTAGTACTGCTAAACAAGTTAATTCCAACCTGATCAGTATCATACTGATCAGATACAAGAACAATATACCCATCCTCTGTGACATACTCTCCCCCATTTTCCGCCTTCAAAAGCCCATGGTCGTTCAGATCCTGGGTATTGGAAAGCGTATCTTTGGTGCTTACCTCCGTTACATTTGTATTGCCGGAGGATATGGCAGTATTACCCATATATCCATGATAATATGCATCCTTGCCTGCATTTGTTCCAGTTCCGTGCTGCACGATCTCATAGTACAGAATACCAAAGTCCCCCGTAAAAGTTTTGGTGCTCTCAGACCAGTCGCCGTAGAAACTGCTTACACCACTTGGCATGTGGAATGGGTAGGTCTTGCCCGAAAGTGCAGCATCATAGACATGCGTTTCCGGAACAATTGTCTGCACAGCGAAGGGAGTGTTGATCTGTCCTTTGGATGCTGCTGTTGCGTTTTTGTCCGTAAATGTGTTCTTGTTGATTCCGGACAGATAATAATTGCCTGACACAGATGCATAAGTTCCACCTGCAAAACAGGTTCCGTTCGTGAGTCCGGTTGCATAACTGTTCTGTATCGTGACTGAGCTGGTGCTCTGGTTTCTGTTGCCTATAAAGCTTCCGGATCTGGAAGCTTTGGAGGAATACGAGGACGCAGTTGTAAAGCAGTCACGGATAGACAGACTGACACTGTCCCCATTATAGATTCCAAGCTGCCCGATAAAGCCTCCGACAGCACTGCCTCCGACAGCACTGCCGGAAGTGCTGATTACATTGTAACGACCTTTTTCGGAGGCGTCTGTTTTATCCTGATAATTTCCCTCGCTTGTGCGTCCTCCTGCATAAGAGGAAACAATATGGCTGCCGCTTCCTGTACTTCTGATACAGCCAATTAAACCACCTGTGCCATAATCAGAAGCCCAGCTGCCGGCAGTATCCGTATCCAGCAGGTAAGCTGTGGAAGAGCTGTTTTCAACATCCATAGCTCCGCTGATCCATACGTATGCAATTAATCCACCTGCGCAGCTTCCACCGGTGATCGTATCATCATCGCCTGCGCCATAGACATGGCAGTCTGTGACCGTAAGACTGCCCGGTCTTTCACTGCTGCCTTCTCCGTTCCACGGCTCCATAGTCCCGAGGATGCCACCTGCCGCGTAGAGGCTGCTCATCTTTAAAGATGTCGTCTGTGCCGCAGCGCCACTTTGAAGCTTATCGGTGACCTTAACATTGCAGCCGGAAATCGCAAGTGACGCACCTGTTCCAACCTGCATGCCAAGAATACCACCGACATTTGACTTCCTGTCGGAGATGACAGACAGACTCTGACCGGCAATTACAGAGCTGTTATTGATCGTAGTTGTAGTAGAGACGGCTCGTCCCAGAATGCCTCCAACGGTCGAGTACGAGGCATCGCTCTGATTATTGTCATTGAAGCTGCCCCTTCCATTTGGATTTGGAAGCATATGATGGATCAGGACAGAATCTGCCTTCACATTTGAATTGTCAATGGAAATACTGCTGACTGCACCCGGAGCAGAATACCGTTGTTCTCTTCCTGCCCTGCCGATCAGTCCACCTGCTGCCTCACCGGAAAGTACAGTGAGCTTCTCTACCTGTATTGAGGCAGAGGATATTTTTACCTGATCTGAGAGAATCACCTCTCCGATCAATCCGCCACTTGCACGAAGACTGGGTGATGCATTGCTGTCAGACCCAAGCTCACCACCAATTGCCACCTGAGCAAAGCCACTAATGGAAGAATTGGATACGGAAAGAGGCGCACCCTCTACATACGCAATCAGACCGCCATTATCATATCCAAGTGCGCTGTTAAGCTTCATGGTTGCATTACTTCCGCCCGTGATCTGGCAGTTTTCGATCGTCGTTTGATCCGGTTTTTGTGCGCTCTTCCCGCTTTCATCAGACTCCGGCTCTACGGTTCCGACCATTCCTCCGGATGTACGATAAGGCTCAGTGATTGTGTATGATCCGTTCTCTGCAATCTGAATCTGACAATTCTCCAGATCTATCTTGCCGTTTCCGACATGATAACCGAGGATACCTCCAGAGTTACCCCCAACTGTTGCAGACGTGCTATTTGTACCGCTGGATTGTGTATCCGTATTGCCAATCTGATACTTTACTGCATTGATTCGGGAATTCGTGATCTTAATATCAGCACCATGAGAAGCTCCGGCAATCCCACCGGCCGGATTGTCCCACCATCCAGACGAATATGGGCTATCTGATGTCGAGGTTTTAGCCTGCAGTGTCAGACTTCCACTTGTCGTGCCATCCTTCTGGGCAGAGATCGTTACATGATCAATTGTAGTCTGATTGTCCGTTTCACCTATCAGGAAGCCAAGATAGTCCGCTTTGCCCGAAACAGTCTGCGGATCAATCAGCGAAACATTGCTGATTGTCATAGCAGATGAATTTTCTGCCAAATCACTGTCTGCGAGATCAATCAGGCCAAAAAGTCCCCCATAATTTTTGCTGTTTACGACACAGGTATCTATCTTCAGGTTGCTGATCTTGTGCCCGCCGCCATTAAAGCCGGTCAGGTGAGTATTATACAGACTAAAGAACTGACCTTTGTCCTGTGTTGCTGTTCCGTCGATCTGGCTGACCGTCCAGTTCTCTCTCAGTTTAATATGGTTCGGCTGTGCATCCGTATCAGCATCGCTGTCCCATACTGCTGACATGTGCATCTGACTCCAGTCGATATCCCTCTGCAAGCTGGCACTGCGAACGACAGTCTTCTCCTTTGTCTTATTAACATTGGAAACCTGGCTGCTGAGGTTCTGCAGATGCCTTCCGTAATTGACGACTGCCTTCCCATTATCGCTGGAAACCTTCGTTGCGTTGCCAAAGAGACTGTTCACATTGAGAGTCTCGGAAATCTTGTCAGACTTCGAGCCGGTCTTCGTAACAGTCACGGTAATTGCGATATTTTCACCTGGAATCAGATCTGAGAAGCGGTTGGCAAAATGGTATTTCTGCCCATCTGTTACACTGTCCAGAACATAGCTGTAAAGATAATATTTCTTCGTGCTGCCTGCCAGATCTACATTATTCGGTGCGCTGTCAAATTCGGAAGATGTCGATGATCCGTTACTGTCAATGACTGTGCTGCTTACTTTATTGCTTGTTTTTCCCTTGACAGTTGCCTTAATCTGATAAAGAGGCTTGTGCGTATCTTCATCCGTGAAACCATCAGCCGGCACTGCAATGCGCAGCACAAGACGGTCGTCGTTCTCTACTGTGATGCCGACGCCTTGCAGAACACTGTCATTATCCGCACTTTTCGTATTTGCTGTCGCACCGCCATAGTATCCCACCATTGGTGTGCCGTTCATACGGTTCGATCTGCTCTTCCGGCTTTTATCCTGATAAGCATTGGTATCGGCAATAGAAGTGCCGGAAGCCGTGCTGCTCAATGCCTTCTTCAGATCTGACTGTTTGCAGAACCATACGCCATAGACCGTCGCGGTTTTTGCATCGTATTCAATGACAATATTCCTGTTCCCGCGCAGTGTTTCATCGATAGAATCATAGGGCAGAATCATAGAGAGAATGCCGGGATCGTTCGTTTCATCTGTGCTGGTGACAACGTAGCGGAAATCATGCTTCTCATCCTTTGCCAGTGTGCCGTCCGCCCAATCCGGATTCCAGGTGCCGAGTGTGCCGTCATAGTCGGATGGACCAGTGGTATCGCTGGCGCCGGCTCCCATTGCATTGCCGAGCTGAGTTGTAGATGACTTTAAGGATTCCGCGTCAGAGACATAGGTATCCCATTCGCCGCTGGCTCTTGCCACCGTCATATGATTCTGGGCAGCCACAAAGATCTCTCTTGCGGTATTGTCCAGTTCAGTCTGTTTCAAGGATTTCTGGTAGCGGATTACCGCCACAAAGCCAAAAGCTGCCAGAATGCCGATGATCGCTACAGTGATCAGCATTTCTGCCAGCGTAAAGCCCTTCCGGGATCTATGGAGTTTATCCTGCAATGCATGTTTTTCCATTCTGCAGGATGAACCCTCTTCCCTCTTTTCCTTTCTCAGATATCTTATATCTCTCATATTAATCGTCTTCCTTATTCAGTAAACTCCACGATGTAATTGTCTGATTTTTACATATTTACATATCAGAGAAAACATCAATATCCCCCAATCACGGCTGTTCTGACCGTTTCGGATTCGATCTTTTTCTGATCCTTGTACACCGTAATCGTATAGGTAAAATACGGATTTACATTTTGCAAAGTCTGCGAATCATCTTTTCCTGAAGTATCTTTGGATGGTGCAGGTGTGATGGAAATATCACTGATCTGCAGACGCAGATTCAGGGTCCTCGTCCTGGTCGTCACAAGAGGAATTGCTCCATTGGCACCAGCTTTATCTGCAGCTGTCGTTCCTGAAGACCCCGATGATCCTGATGTGCCATCCGTCTCTGCCACGGCATCTGTTACATAAATGGTATCGGCATCATTGTGGATATGCACCGAATAGCCACGGTTTCCGGAAAAGAAGGAAACTTCCGAAGCTCCGGAACCATTGCTCCCGGAAGAACCAAGAGAAAGCGTCGACAGGTCTGCAGAAGCAAAGTCATCATCTATAGCTGCAATGGCTGTTCCCAGTAGCGTCTGCGCGTCTGCCTTCAGAGTCATCTCGCGATAAGTGCGCACCGCAGCCGTAATGCCGGCAGCAATTGCAAGTGTTGCAAGTGACATCAGAAGTACAGTCACTAGCATTTCTGTCAGAGAAAACCCTGCCGAAAGTTTCGTTCTTTTGTCTCTATATGCTTCATTCTGTTTCATCTACAGCTCTTTCCCGCTCGTATTCCTGTATGATCAACAAATCGTATCTGCATTAACAGGATAAAAAGACGTCTTCTACAATGAATAACGCAAATAATGATCACATACGATCAGCCCTGATTTGCAGGGAAGAAAGTCAGATTTCCATCCTTTGACTCTCTTATATTCACGTATTCCTTGATCTGTGGCAGGCTATAATCCGAAGCCTTCGTATCATTCTTCGCTGGCGCAATAACAATTTCTTTTTTATCCTGCTCAGTGACCGTGCTATCAGTCGATGTACTGCTGGATGCTATCTCTTCAAGGGCATTGTGTTCACTGATATAGCTTGAATAAGCCTTCCCTGACCGGGTAATGACCCTGCGGGCTGCCAGAACCATCGTCACCAGAAGAACAGAGGCAAGTGCCACGATCAGCACGGCGACCAGAGTCTCTGTCAGGCTCTCACCGGATTCGGATGACAGTCTGGCAATCACGGCACCATGTATCGGCTGTTTCATGCATGTTTGATTTTGTTTCATTTTATTCTGCATATGCATATTTTTTAATCTCTTTTCGTTATGCATATTTTCATCATCCTCTCAACAGAATCTCAGCTGCCAGCCGGATTCTGCGCAGTGATTGCCGATCCGGTGTAAATCTTTGCCGCACCCCATCCGAAGCCACCAAGTATTACGCTCCGTGTCATTTTTACCTGGTAGATATCTTCATCCTGATCTGTCTTTATCAGTGCTGCATCCTCATCCTGGTCATATTGGAGCTCTCCGGCATTCGCAGGTATTTTTACGAGACAGCGATTATCCGCGTTTTTAAAGGAAACAGCAGTTCCATTACTGTCAGTTGTCTCTGGATAGATCTGTGCTTCGAGATTGAGATTTTTGTCCATATAGAGATCAATGCATACGGAGACCGGGTTCTTATCGCTCTGATCTCCCTGCACGGTCATTACGTATGTCTGTCTGGTCAGACAGGGATGCGCTGCCTCAAGAAGACTGTCAATTGTTGTATCTGCACCGATATGTCCATACATCCAGGTGTGATTGGAAGGTACATTGTCGCCCTTCCAGTCATAAGCATTATCCAAAGAAAAATCCGTCACACTCTGTCCCAGCTTTCCGTCATCGCTTAGGATATAGCTGCTCCAGAAAGCATCGATAATCTGACAGGCACGCACCTTCTCATAGCCAGTGAAACCAAGATCTTTCTGCGAGGCGATTTTGCTGTTCAATGACGAAAATGGGGATGCAGGCAGAACTTCACCCGGATATGCATTACCCTCGGAAACAGATGCATATGTTCCATTTTCTGTATCAGAAAAGCTGACGCTTCCATCGGATTTCTCCTTCCTGTAGAAGGTAAAGGATGTGCTGACTGTCAGTGTATTGTCCGAGGAATTTAATACGATTGAATTTGAGGAACCATCTCCTGTAGTACCCGATGCACTGGTGGAGTCCTTCAGAAGATCCGGCAGAATGTCCGAATCCACCAGGTTCTGTCCGCCCATACGGCGCGCAACCAGTCTGGCAGTCGAATACACAGCGTTCTTCTCTTTTTCATTTACGGACAGATCCTTCATTCTTCCCATGGAAGAGGTAGCAGCAGCGACAATCACAGATCCCACAATGGCGCATACCAGGAAGAAAAGAAGCGCCACGGAAAGGCTGGCTCCCTTTTCTGATCTTATTTTCTTTTGGATCTGGATGATTTTCCTCTTCATATCTTCAAGCTTTCTTCATAAATGTAAAATGCAATAGCCACCGATCAGATTCTTTATGAATCGTTGACTGCAAAAAATCAGATTATGGCATCCTTTACAACAGGCACATATTGTGTGAAATGATTGCCGCAATATATTCTATTTTAACATGTTCAAGACGTAATTGCTACGGAATACCCTTATGTTACAATTCTATTACAAATTTCATTTATATATTAGCACAACTGCCCACAGAGTCAATTTACCTATAGAAGAAATAGAATTTTTCGTCATAGCTTGCCGGCCTGTCAGAATGGCACTTCTCATGCAGTCCTCCGGAGTAACGATCCCGGACAGGAAAAGCCGAACAGAAACAGAAAAAAGAAAAGCTTCCTTCCTGGCGGACCTCTGACAGCTGCAATTTTATTCATTTTCCCCCAAATGGTTTTCAGAATAATGCACAATTTTATAATATTATTTTTATTCGTCATTCACGAAATTTGAATTTTCACGCATTAATTGTTGACTGTTTTTATCAACAATAGTACATTGAAATCATCAACAGGAAAGGACGACCGGACAATATGCTGATTACCAGAGAAACCGATTATGCTCTGCGTATTCTGAGAGCGCTTTCGGACAGTGAACGGCACAATATGAAGGATCTCTGTCAGCAGGAAGCCGTCCCGCAGCAGTTCGCTTATAAGATTCTCCGCAAGCTCTCTGATGCCGGCCTGATTCAGACCGTGCGCGGCGTTAACGGAGGGGTTCAGTTATGCAATGATCTCCGGAATCTCTCCCTTCTTGATCTGATGCATATTACAGAATCAGACAATGCCATATCAGACTGCATGAAGGCAGGTTATCCCTGCACCTGGGCGAAAAAGAACTGCTCTGTCTGCACAATTCACACAAGGCTTCTGGAGATCCAGCATAAGCTTGATGAAGAAATGCGGAAGGTAATCCTGCATGATCTTCTCTGCATGGATGCGGCCGGAAACAGCATCCGCACAAGGGAACAGGAAAATTGAAAATAAACGATCAGAAATGTACAAAATCCAAAAAGAAGGAGGCAGGTCTATGAATTACGCAACTACAGAAAAGCAAGAGGAAATCCGTGCGAAGGTCAGGGAATTCGCAGAAGCTGAAATCAAGCCCTTTTCTTTCGAATGGGACAAGGAGAACAAGTTCCCGGCAGATGTTGTGAAGAAAATGGCAAAGCTCGGCATCATGGGACTTCCCTACCCCAAGGAATACGGAGGAGCCGGTCTTGACGTCATCAGCTATGCAATCGCAGTTGAGGAGCTCTCCCGCGTGGATGCGGGCGTCGGCGTTATCCTCTCCGCGCACACCTCTCTGGGAACCTATCCTATTGCCGCTTACGGTACTGAGGAACAGAAGAAGAAATATCTGGTTCCCCTCGCAAAAGGTGAAAAGCTTGGCGCCTTCGGTCTGACTGAGCCGAATGCAGGTTCAGATGCCGGCGGCACTGAGACCACTGCTGTTCTGCAGGGTGACTATTATCTGCTGAACGGTGAGAAAATCTTCATCACAAACGGCGGCGAGGCCGATATCTATGTTATTTTTGCACTTACCACCCCTGGAATCGGGTCCAGAGGCATCAGTGCCTTTATCGTAGAAAAGGGAATGCCGGGCTTTGAATTCGGCGATCATTATGACAAGCTTGGTATCCGATCTTCCGCTACGGCACAGCTGCTGTTCAACGGCGTAAAGGTTCCGAAGGAAAATCTTCTGGGCGCTGAGGGTCAGGGCTTCAAGATTGCCATGAACACCCTGGATGGCGGCCGTATCGGTATCGCAGCACAGGCGCTTGGTATTTCTCAGGGTGCATTCGAGAGCTGTGCTGCATACGCCAAGGAGCGTGTACAGTTCCACAAGCCGATTGCCTTCCAGCAGGCCATCTCCTTCAAAATTGCTGACATGGCAACAAAGATCCGCGCTTCCAGAATGCTCGTGTACAGTGCAGCCGAGCTCAAACAGAACCATGAGCCCTATGCAATGGAAGCTGCTATGGCCAAGCAGTTTGCTTCAGACACTGCTGTGGACATCAGCAATGAGGCTCTGCAGATTTACGGCGGCAACGGCTACCTGAAAGGCATGGATGTAGAAAGATTTTACCGCGACGCGAAGATCACTACCATTTATGAAGGAACCAATGAGATTCAGCGTCTTGTTATTGCTACCTCTATTCTCGGAAAGGCCCCGAAGGAGGCATCCGCTCCTCTCTTCCAGCAGCAGCCGAATGTAACCGGCGCCCGCAGAAAGAAAATCCTGAAGGAGGGATCTGCCCAGGAACGCGTTGATGAGCTGGTTAAGGATCTGAAGAGAGACGGCTATGACTTCACCGTCGGCATCCCGAAGGACACCCCGATTGTAAAGGCTGAAAGAGTCGTATCTGCCGGCAAGGGCATCGGAAGCAAGGAGAATATGAAGCTCATCGAAGATCTGGCGGCCGCTGCCGGTGCTGCGATCGGATCCTCCCGTCCGGTGGCAGAGACGCTGCACTATGTGCCGCTGAACCGCTACGTCGGCATGTCCGGACAGAAATTCTCCGGAAACCTGTACATTGCCTGCGGTATCTCCGGTGCTGTACAGCATCTGAAGGGCATCCGTGAGGCATCGACCATTGTCGCAATCAACAAGAATCCGAACGCTCCAATATTCAAGAACTGCGATTACGGTATTGTTGGTGATGTCAACGAGATTCTCCCGCTCCTTACCAAGGCACTGGATACGGGCAAGAAGAAGCCGGCTCCGCCGATGAAAAAGATCAAACGGGCACAGCCGAAGAAGATCAAGCCACCGTACAGCATCTATGTATGTGATGGCTGCGGATATGAATATGATGCTGCACTTGGCGATCCTGCTGCCGAGATCAAGCCTGGTACGCTATTCGAGAAGCTTCCGGAAGACTGGGTATGCCCGGAGTGCGCTGAGCCGAAGGCAAACTTCACCAAGGCAGACTGATCCTGTTCTTCTATCAGGGCTGCATCGCCTGAGAATCAACCTATTAAATGTAGCTAACATATATAGCTCCATATATACATATATAAATAAAAACTCCATATATAAATATGAAGAAAAAGAGGGAAGATCATAAGCTTCAATATAGAAGAAAAAGAAACAAAAATCGCAAAAGGGTCCCTGCGGATCCGGTTGAAATTCAGATAAAAAAAAATACGGGAGGAAATCATATGCATTGCGTAAGACAGGTTACAGATAATCTGTGGTGGGTCGGTGCGAACGACCACCGCACATATCTCTTTGAAAATATTCATCCGATTCCAAAAGGAGTCAGCTATAATGCGTATCTGCTCAAATCCGGGCAGAACGTGCTCTTCGATACCGTTGACTGGTCTGCGTGCCGTCAGATGCTTGAAAATGTCGAGTATCTTCTGAACGGTGAGCCACTGGACGTACTGGTTGTCAACCACCTGGAGCCTGACCATGCAGCATCCCTGCAGGAGGTACTGCTCCGCTATCCGAAGTGCAAAATCTACTGCACAGAGAAGGGCTTTATGCTGATGCACCAGTTCGGGTTCAACACCGACGGTCATGAGACTGTAGAAGTCAAGGAAGGAGACACTGCTACCTTCGGCGATCACACCGTAGCTTTTGTACAGGCTCAGATGGTACACTGGCCGGAAGCAATGATTACCTTTGATACCACCAACGGCGTTCTCTTCTCAGCAGACGCCTTTGGTTCCTTCATTGCCAATGATGGCAAGCTCTTCAATGATGAAGTGAACTACGACCGCGACTGGATTGACGAGAACAGACGTTACCTCACAAATATCGTAGGAAAGTACGGCCCGCACATTCAGAAGCTTCTGAAGAAAGCTGCTCCTCTCCTGCCCCAGCTCAAATTCATCTGCCCGCTTCACGGACTGGTATGGCGCAACAACTTTGACTATCTGCTGGACAAGTACCAGCACTGGAGCACCTATGAGCCTGAAGAAAAGGCTGTTATGATCTGCTATGCGTCCATGTACGGCAACACAGAGGCAGCTGCACAGGCACTTGCTGCGAAGCTTGCCGATCTCGGCATTACGAACACAGTAGTATACGATGTATCCAACACTCACGTGTCCTACCTGATTTCCGAGACCTTCCGTGTGAGCCACATTGTTCTGGCATCCGTTACCTATAACCTCGGCATCTATCCGGTAATGCACAATTATCTGATGGATATGAAGGCCCTGAATCTCCAGAACCGTACTTTTGCAATCATTGAGAACGGCTCCTGGGCATGCAAATCCGGCGATCTTATGCAGGACTTCCTCAACAATGAGCTGAAGGGAATGACTGTACTGAACGAGCGCCTCTCTCTCGCATCCTCTATGAAAGAGGAGCAGGCAGATGAGATTACAAGCCTCGCTGAAGCAATCCGCGATTCTATGAACGAGAAGAGTGAATAAGCATCTCACGTGACACAGTGACAGCTGTTACAAAGTGCCAGGCTCCTTGTCATCCTTGTCATCGTAACGCAGCAACGTGGTAAAGTGCCAGGCAACTTGTCATAACAAAACAATAAAGTTATCCTCTGATACATATCAACTCGCATATTCATCTAAGCTCTCTTCGTGTCACGTCAGAAGCAGCCGCCCCGGAAGAATTTCCGGAGCGGCTGCTTTTCTGGCGTGACAAGGTGTCAGCTCTCTTCTTTGTAGTAGTAGGCTCCATGTCACGCTCTGCGTGCATGGTGAGATTCCTTCATCTGATACATCTGGGCATCTATATATTGGAAGAATTGATCCAAATTTTTAAATGTTGAAGAATCGAAAACCGCATATCCTGCAGAAAAAGATAGCTTATATGGCGTCCTTTTCCTCCGTCCACCCTCCTGACATCGTTTCTCCAGAGCAGAAAGCTTCTGTTCCGCTTCCTCTCTGTCCTTTACAAATGATAGGATCAGGAACTCGTCCCCACCATATCTGCCAATATAAGAATCCTTTCCGAACACATCAATCAGAAAACCTGCCATCTGAAGCAGCGCTTCATCTCCAGCCTGATGCCCGTTCTCATCATTGATCCGCTTGAAATAATCCAGATCAATCATAAACGCGGAAAACGGACGCTGATCACTGTAATGTTCAATTTGATATTGAAACTCCTGATCAATACCTCTGCGGTTCAGCAGGCCAGTGAGATAATCGTAATCCACATTATGCGCCTGTACATTCACATAGAGAAGGAGACAGGCAAATATTGCCCCTGCATATTCATAAGCAACGCCCTTCAGAAAAACCTGCAGACCGCCCGCCAGAAAAACAATCAGTGGAAACAGAACCACCAGCGTTCTGTACTGTGTATGGATTTTATTCCTGCGCCAAATAATATACAGAGAGACAAAAATACAGATCAGCATATTGACGATTCCGCGCGGAACAAAAAGCGGACCACGTTTATAGATGAATCCTTCATAATAGTAATACAGTCTTAGCCCGAAGAACGTACTGATGCTGACCAGTACTGCATTCAGGATTACATAGGCAATGATCACACAGTAAAACCATTTTTCCTTCCTCTGCTTCTGCCCTGCTGTCCAGGAATCAATGTAGAGCAGGGTTGCCACATAGCCAACAGGATCACCTGCATAAGTGATAAAGGTACCGGTTTTCCGAAGCAAAAAACCTGCATGACTCTGAAAATCCAACCTGCCAAGTGAATCAGCCACAAGGAGCACCAGAATAACCACCAGCATGAATGCAAAGCTTTGATCTGTCCGTGCATGTGTCCTCTTATGCAGTGTCATCACCAGCAGCATAACGGCAATGGCAGTCACATATGTATTTAATATCAGCCAGCCAGGTACTTCCACAATATGTTCAACCTTTCAAATCTGATTTATTCAACGCTTTAAAGTATAGAATTTTTTATTTTTCAAGGCAAGATTATTTTTCATAAATATGAAAACACCTTACATGAATGGTTACAGTTTACTGTCCGTTTACGAACAGAAACAGACAAATGAGAAGTGTCCTCTTGAAATAATGCTATAAAATACACAGGCCACCGCCAATGCAATTCTGGTGAAAGCCTGTGTAATCTCCTGATTGAATATGTAACTCGATTGAATATGTAATATATTGAATTATGAACTTTTCTTCTGTTCGTATATATGTCGTATGTATATAAATGTGTTAATGGATGTACCCTTTAATTATGCCAGCCTTTTATAGCCGTTTGAAATCCGAAGCAGGATGCTTGCATATCGGGCAGATAAAATCAGCGGGGAGCTCATCACCCTCATAGATATACCCACAAATCGTACAGATCCACCCTTTCTTCTTCTCTTCAGGCTTCACCTCCGGCTTCGGCTTGATATTGGCAAAGTAATACGTATAGGTCGCAGACGGAACCTTGGAGAGTATCTCCCCATCCGTCACATCTGCCAGAAACAGCGTATGCGTACCAAGGTCCATGGTCTGGATCACCTTTCCGGAAATAAATCCGTTCGTGTCATCTGTATCAATATATGCAATGCCATTCTTAGAGCGTCGGAACTCTATTTCTGCAAACTTGTCCACATTTTTACCGCTCTGGAATCCATAATGTTTAAATGTATCAAACTTTGCATGCTCACTGAGGATAGAAATATTGAATTCACCTGTCTTCAGGATCATATCATGTGTGTAATTCGCCTTGTTGACTGCGATAACCATACGATTCGGCGTATTGGTCACCTGTGTGACTGTATTGATAATACATCCGTTGTCCTTTTCTCCGTCCTTTGCAGTCAGAATAAATAATCCATAACTGAGATTAAACAGTACTTTTTCGTCCATGCATTTTCCTCCTGATTGTGTCACGTATTTTTTCTCTAAAGTCAAGGTTTTTGCAGCTTTATTTATTAATCAGGAAACTCCCAAAATCATCATCCGGAAATTTCCCTGTATTGAGGGTAGCATTTCTGACGAATAATCGCAAGCTGTTTCTGAATTATTATGTGTATATTGACGAAATATTAGAAAAAATATATACTTATTTTGTTATTGTAAGCTAATCTGATTGTATGCTAAGGGAAGCAAAAGAATGAGCAATGATAAAATCTGGCGGATCGGATGTTTTATCTCAGACTGGAATCAAGAGGCTATCTTTGAGTGCCTCAGAGGCATGGAGGCATGCCAGAAGGATCATAAGAATGAGGATATCCGCTTATATATCTTTGAGAATCTGGGACAGAATGGCTCTCGGGAAAAAACAAGAACCGGTATGTCGATTTTTTCTCTTCCCAGTATAGATGATCTGGATGCACTGATTATTGAGGGGGATGAGGCCTGGCCTCTTGAGATGCGGCGCAACGTTGCACAATATGCCTTGAAGCTGAACCTTCCGGTCATATCGATCAACTATCCCCTGGAAGGCTGTACACTTGTGGGGACAGACAACTATCTTGCGGAAAAGGAGCTGACCCTTCATCTTCTCTCTATGCATCTGCCCAAACAATTGGCTTTTGTCCGGGGGAATGTACAAAGTGACGAGGCGAAGGCGCGTGAACAGGGCTTTACCGATGCCTGCCGCAGCAGAGGCATTTCTATAGACCGTATCCGTTTCTATGGCGGAACCTGGTTTGTCACTGCCGGAGAGCAGGCCGCACATAAGATTCTGGATGAAGGCGCACCCTATCCGGACACCATCGTCTGTGCAAATGATGATCTTGCAGTAGGCGTCGCAGACGTCTTGAAGGATGCAGGTCTGAGGATTCCGGAGGATATCCGGCTTTGTGGATTTGACCATCTCAGCATTTCTGATGTATACAATCCATCCATTACAACGATCGAGAGAAATTTTTTTCAGATCGGGTACCGTGCAGTAGAAACAGCCCTGACGCGCCTTTGTGGCAGGTTTTGTCCCGACAGGGTTTTCAGTCCGCACCGCATTGTACATGGACATTCCTGTGGCTGCAGCAGTGCTGATATTACGCATCCTGATATCCGAAGAAAGTATATCCGTCTGACCGAAGACCTGAGAAAGCTTTACTGTCTGGAAGCTGAAGTGCAACAATCCGTGGGGAAAACTCATTCCATATATGAGGCGTGCCATCTTTTGGAAGAAAAGCTCGGGCAATATGACATTTGCAATATGTATGCGGTTCTGAATGACCAATATCTGCAGGGTAAGGAACCCACAGCAGAAATGAACGCATTTTCCTGTCCCATGCATATGGCAATTGTCACGAATCCGGAATTCCGGAAACACACTGACAATCCACAGAATCAATTCTGTTCCAGCATCACCCGCAAAAATCTGCTTCCGGAACCGCATTCTGACCAATTTCGTTTGTGCATCTTTTATCCGCTGCAGTTTTATCAATATCCGTTTGGTTATGTCATGATGGATGGGCTTTCTCCATGGATGGAGTCAAATACACTTCAGATTATCCTTATGCTTCTCACTGCGTTCTTTGAAAGAACCAGGCAAAAAGCACAACTTGAGGATATTTCCATGCGGGACGCTCTGACCGGGCTTTATAACCGTTATGGCTTCCATAAGATCGGTATCAGTCTGATTCAGGATTTCTGTTGTGAGGGAGACCCTGCCTGGTTCTGCTTCATTGATATGGATGGTATGAAGCGGATCAATGACAGCTTCGGACATGAAAAGGGAGATGAAGCGATCCAGATGCTTGGGATGGGGATTGCATCCTTGACTGACTCCAAAAACTATTTCTGCATGCGCTATGGCGGAGATGAGTTTCTGATTATTGGCAGGCACAAAATCCCTGATTTTCAATATAGACTTCAGGAAATTCTGAATCATAAATGTGCAGCCAGCCACTTTCCTGTCACTGTGCAGTTCAGCATGGGCGAAACCATGGGTATGGCTGGAGCAGGAGCACTCAGGGAGGCAATACAGACAGCCGACGAACTGATGTACCAGAACAAGAGGGAAAGAAAGGTCGCCGTGCATACACGGAACCCGGTTACGCTATAATCGTGACAGAGGTCAGACAGCTTGTCACAAGGCACCTTGTCACGATAGCGTGGCGGTGTAACAGAGGATCAGGCTTGAACACCGTCTTACAGCAGCACAATGATGTGCCCTATAGCCTGCCCCTCTTGCATGTACCTGCAATATCATATGACGCCCAGTCAGACCACGTATTGTGCATATTCCATGCTCTGTGTCATGAAGGCTCTTCTGGACCTGGTTGCAGCCGGCGTGATACGGAAGGGTATCTTCGCAGGTCCGTATGGGGAAGCGCCTGCGCTGCCCGCATCCTGGTCAGGAAATCATCGACCGCTCCAAACTGTACATAACTCATCAGTCCGAGAATATGATCAATATCCTCCTGCAGAGCACGATTCAGAAGCAGCTTTCTTGCCCCGATCAGGGACGTATTCCCTGCAGGTATCAGGCGTGCTCTCTCTACGTCCGGATACATCCCGATGACAACAGCAGACTCCTTGTTGATGTGCGCACCAAAGGATCCCGCCATATAGAAATGATCCACATGATCCATTCCGATTCCGGTAGTATCCAGCATATATTCGATCATCGTGACAGCCGCAGCCTTTGTGCGGATAAATTCCAGAATATCACTCTGATAGAACCAGAGCCCCGGCGCATAGCAGACTGCAAGCTCCTCTTCCCCGGTTTCCTCGATCAGACGCTTCTGAACCAGAGGACTCTTCTCCGGCTGCAGAATCCCCAGCATATTTACCCATCCATGCAGAAAAAGCTCTGCGATCAGATCTACGATTCCTGATCCGCAGATGCCTTTTGGTTTTATTCCTCCAATCGTTGTCAGGTGGAATACAGATTCAGGTGAAGTCCCTTTACAGTTCATCTGTACCGCTTCCACAGCACCTTCCGAAGCACGCATCCCGGTGCGGACCACACCGCCTTCAAGCGCCGGCCCTGCGGCTCCGGCACCGCATAGAAGGAAATCCCGGTTTCCCACTACCAGCTCACCGTTCGTACCCACATCAAAAAACAGGGAAACATCCTGCTTTTTGTATAATTCTGTGGCCAGAATCCCGCTGACGATATCGCCACCCAGATAGTTGGCAAAACCTGGAAAGCAGTACACCCATCCTGCAATCGGAATGTCCAGGTCCTTTCCACGTATAAATCCCGGTGAAAGTGTCTGTACCGCATAGGGCGACTGAAAAACAGAAAAAGCATCCAGGCCCAGCAAGAAATGAATCATGGTTGTATTGCCGGCAATGACCATGGACAGTGCATGTTCCGGATTTATTCCAGTTCTTCTGTGAAGCGTGTCCATCAGTTCATGAATCGTGCTCACGGTTGCCAGACGTATCTCCTCCAGATGGTCAACCTGGTCCTTACTATAAAAAATTCTTGTCAGAATATCCTCACCATAGAGGATCTGTGCATTTTGGGTTCCGGCTTCTCCCAGACATTCTCCAGTATCCAGATCAATCATCTGCATGACAACGGAGGTACTCCCGAGATCCACAGCAAGACCAATGGGAGATTCTGTCTGCTTTCCCTGCTCTACCCGTACGATAACCCACCTCTGACCATCCCATGCAAGAGAAACCGTAACCTTCCACCCTGCCTGCTCGCAAAGAGGATACAGATTCCGCAGTACATCCAGTGTCATGGAAAGATCTGTGCTTCCACCTGTATGACAATCATGTATGTGAAACTTCATCTCATCCCGGGTCTGCATGTCCTGTTCTCTGTGCAGGGAACGATAGATTCTTTCATCCGCAGGAAGATTATCCTCTTCTGACGGCACGGGCATTTCCAGATAGATCTTTCTACCCATCGACAGCATCCTGTTCCCTCCATTTTTCTGATCTTGTCTTATCTACTTATTTTTTATCTGTGTGCCTATCCTGAACCAGCACACCTGCCCATATTTACTGATACCGTAAATATAAGATCACGTAAACCATTATTCTGTAACATACGGTACGACCAAAGAAAGCCACGCAGACAAGGAAATCCCTTTCATCCTGCAATCAATTCGTAATCAACTCCAGGCATGTCACAGACCGGACATACTGCAGGCGGATTTTCTCCCTCATATACGTAACCGCAGATCGGGCAGCGCCACCTCTTGACCGCCGCGTCTGAAGTTTCTGTTGCGTCATCCCCGTTTTTCTGCGATGATGCAGCTTCTGCCCCGAATACCTTTCCCATCTCTTCCGTGATTTCCGGATCAATCTTGCCCTGGCACACCATATCACGCATGATGGACATCGTTTTTTCATGGGACAGTCCCTTTTTGTACGGCCTCTCCTCAGTCAATGCCTGATATATATCGATACAGGCCATCAGACGGTCCTCAAAACTCAGCTGCTCCGCCTTAAGTCCCCTTGGATATCCGCTTCCGTCCAGCTTTTCATGATGATTCGCAGCCCACTCCGTAATGTCCTCAATTCCCTTGACCTGATGCAGAACGTGATACGTCTGAGATGCATGGTTCTGCATAACCTCGAACTCATCACCCGTCAGTCTGCCTGGCTTTTCCAGAATATCATTCGAAATTACGAGCTTGCCAATGTCATGCAGTGCCCCTGCAAAATAATACCGTTCGATCTTGTCCTCGCTCCATCCGTAATGACGCGCCATCACTTCCGCCCGCCTGGCAACACCCATGGAATGGTTCCTGGTAAAGCTGGATTTGTAATCGACAATTCCAGCAAAGAAACGCGTGATGCCATTGATATCCTGCCGGCTGAAATCACGGAACCGGTCGGGTACATCCTCCCGCAGGCAGGCATCCACGCCTCTGGTTTCCATCTCTTTCACACAGGCGGACGAGAAGGTCTGGTCAAATAACTGCACCACTCTTTCCGTGTAGGCCTTACCCGCCTCATCGTGCACATGGGCACGGATTTTCTCCCAATCCGTATCCTGTGCCTGTCCGGAATGAAACAGGACATCAATCGAGTCCGCCATATGAACAATCTGTGCCATCAGAGGGGTATCCTCCCCTCTGATTCTGAACGCTCCGTTCCCATCGGCTCTTTCATGGTGGTAAAGTACAACATTCTTCTGCTGCGTAAGAAAAGGAAGCATACGGACCTTTTCTTCTCCTACACGGCAATGGCCCCGAAACGCATCTGAGTCCAGACGCTCAGCCTCGTCATCTGAAATTTTTCTGTCAAGCCAGCCTGACACCGACGAATCCAGAAAACCAACAAGCGCATTATCATGCAGGATTGAAAAGCCTACAAG
>JBJEMO010000005.1:0-3380 GCA_051879715.1 Bilifractor sp. | reverse complement strand
TTACTTTATTTCAGCATGTGCAGTAGATCCGCACTGCCTCATCTCTGATATTCAGTGCTGCGTTTTCATTACGGTCATGTTGATGTCCGCAGTCAGGGCATGTCCACTCACGTACAGACAAATCTTTGGTGAGTTTGTGCAATGCCCTGCATTCATGGCACATCTGGCTGCTGGTAAAGAACTTTCTCACTTTGCTTTGGGCAAAGGAACAGGCTATGAGCGCTGGGCGAAGGGCTTCAACCTGAAGCAGACAGCTAAGACACTTCTCTTCCTGCAGCAGCATGACATATACATAGGTTTGCTTTGGAACTATAATTGTTAACAGAGGAAGGGGATTTCAATGGATCACGGGACAATGAAAACTCTCACATATTACAACGAAAAAACAGATGAGTTTGTTTTTGGAACTCAGACCGTTGATTTCCATGATACGCAGGATTTATTCCTTTCTTTCCTCCCAAAGGGGTCTTCTATATTGGATTTTGGCTGCGGCTCCGGACGGGATACCAGGTATTTCCTTGAAAAGGGATATCATGTTGTGGCAACGGATGGTTCAGAAGAACTTTGTAAAGTAGCGTCAGCATATACCGGAGTTCAGGTCCGTAAGTTGCTGTTTCAGGAACTGCAGGATGAGAATTGCTATGATGGTATTTGGGCCTGCTCTTCTATCCTTCATGTAGGAAGAACGGAACAACCGGACATTTTCCGGCGGATGATATTGGCATTGAAGGAACAGGGTTATATCTATACGTCCTTCAAGTATGGTGCATTTGAGGGCTTCCGTGGAGAACGATATTTTACAGACTTTGATGAAGCTGGTTTCAGAGACTTTATCAGAGCATTCCCTGAATTAACGATTGAAAAGATGTGGGTGACTTCGGATGTCCGACCGGAACGGAGTAATGAGAAATGGCTGAATATTATCCTTCGCAAGTCGATCATCAGCTGAAGATAAAAGGCGATTATGTCGATACACTGGATATAGAGAGCTTCTCTCTCATGATGAAGGATCCTTCATACTGCTATAAGTTTTACTGGCTAGAGGCATTGGTGATCCTGATTTCAGAAGGCCGTCTGGAAACAACCTTTGATGAGATCATTGATGAAATGATCTCAAATGCCTGGTATTCCGTCAGAGAGTTCCATATTCACCTTAGTGGAATACAGGCTGGCACTGTCAGAGATGGCCTAGAAAGAGCGGTTATACTGTTGGCTGAGCTTAGTGATCTGCCTTCAAATGCATCAAAGACGGAGATACGAAACGCCATTCGTGAGCATAACAAAGAACTCAAAGCAGCAAAAGAGCAGCTTACTAATATGGTTCCCTACAGAGCACTGGCGGGTTTTTTTCATCGCAGTGATGAGGCTGCAAACTGGAATAGTACTGTGCGAATGGTGGAGTATATTCAGCGTATCAATGACACGGTGATTACTCTGCCATATACGCTTGGAAATAGCAGCAAGCTGAAAAAGGAAGTCCATATCAGTCCTGTTTGGGCAAAGATGATCCAGGACAACACAGTTTCTATTCTTGGATGGATTCAGTACGAGAAGGTTAAATGGTTGCAGATGAATAATCCGGAAGTTCCCGGATTGGTATATAAGCTGGCACCTTTGGATGAAAAGATGCGTAAACTGCAACATGTACATAAGCTTTGGGATGCGATTATTGAAATCCGGCCAGTCAGAGATGTGTTTACAGATGAGTTTATACAGAGGAAAGCTTATGATGTAGACCATTTCATCCCTTGGAGTTTTGTGATGAATGACGAGCTTTGGAATTTAATGCCGATGGATTCCTCACTCAATTCCTCCAAGAGCAATCGACTGCCCAAGTGGGATCCGTTTTTCCTACGTTTTGCAGGTAATCAGTATTTGTTATACGAGATGGTTCAGGAAAAGCCTGGCATCAGAAGATTATATGAGGCATGTTTCCGGGATAATCTTCATTCTATCTGGGCAGGTCAGGAACTGTACAGACCCGGAAACACAAGAGAAGAATTTACTTCTATTCTGCAGAAGAATATGCAGCCGGTCTACGACTCTGCCAGACGGCAGGGGTATGAACTGTGGCAGTTATGATGAATAGATGACGTTTGGTCTCAGGTATAAATTATTAAACGATGTGAGATGCACGCATTGCCAGTATTAAACTGAGATATGCTACATTTAACAGACAATTCTGGCAAATGGGCCGCTTTTTCGTGTAGTTATAATGCCCATTGATGTTCAGGCAGCGTATTCGCCGATAGAGTAATCAATCGGGTGACAGTTTCGCGACGCTGAAAAAGAAAAACCTGCAGGTGCAACGATAATGACCTGCAGGATATTGGGGACAGAAAAACAGGGGCTGTAACAGTTGAATAAGCTGTTACAGCCCCCTTGTAACTGCCCAGTCGTATTAACGACTTGCGTCTCCGACCTTTAACCCCGATCAATATTGCTATCTACGGCTATTTCCTTGGCTCATATATTTGTGTAAACAGTGGTTCCTTAAATGGTACGGTTCTTGAAGTGATTGATGGGCAGCAAAGGTTTTCAACTCTGTCATTATTACTGACGGATTTGTATGAAAAATTGTCTGCTCTTGAAAGCCAAATGGAACTTGAGGACAAAACAGATTTATCGAATCTGAGCTTGAGACAGAAGTCCCTGGATGTCATTTCACTGTCGCACCAGACGGTCTGAAGCTCATCTGCGCTGCTTATGAAAATGATCCTGAGAAGAGCGGCATTCATATGCTGGAGATGCTGACCTAGTTCAGGAATAAAGGGATTGTGGAAGAAAACGCCCGATCATCAGATTTTACTTAATCTGCTGGTCGGGTGCCATTAATTATGGCGAGCAAGCAAGAAGAGGGAGGATAGTTCTTTTCCACTTTCCTGCATGCCGCGCTTGATCCATTCGAGCATCCAACCATATATGCCATAAGCCCAGAAGGATTTCATGTATGCCTCAAGATTCTGCATTTCAGGCGTGATCTGAATAGTGCCTATGATCGTTTCCATCATAATGGATGACATACCAGCATTGTAGAGAGTGGTGTAAAAATCCCTGTGATCCCGATAGAAATCAAACAATGATGGGAACAAGGTCTCCGGTGCTGATTCCGGACTTGATTCATAAAGCTTTCCCCATTCCTTGATGAGCCGATCTGACTCCTCTTTCAGAATATCCTCTTTGTTCTGATAATTCCGGTAGAAGGAAACACGACCTATTTTGGCCTTGTTAGTAAGTTCACTGACGGAGATATCTGAAAGGGGCTTTTCTTTTAGAAGCGCAAGAAGCGCAGTGGTGATCTGCTTTTTTACATAGGTGTTTTTCTGCTCGTTGTTCATGTTCATTCGATGAAACAAACCTCCCTCCGGTGTATCATTTTG
>JBJEMO010000004.1:0-3397 GCA_051879715.1 Bilifractor sp. | reverse complement strand
ATAAGATGAATTACACTCATAGGAACCGGGGCACATGTTCCAGCCAGGTGGACTTTTCCATCGAGGATGGAAAGCTCCACAACGTGCGTTTCCACGGAGGGTGCGATGGCAACACCAAGGCGGTCGCCAAGCTCCTGGAGGGAATGGATGCGGAGCGGGCCGTGGAGATCCTGAAGGGAAACCAGTGCGGTTTCCGGGGGACCTCCTGTGCGGACCAGCTCGCCATCGGCGTGGAGAATGCCTTAAAGCAGGAGAAGGAGCAGGCCCAGGGCCTGCAGAATACCTAAGCGAAGTATGAGGTGAGGAGCTGGGCGTAGCCCAGGATGGACGAACCTCATACTTCGCGTTTGTGGTAAGACGCTGAGCGGGCGGCCCCCGCTTTCCGTCTCCGGGAGCGAGCTCCCGGAGACGGTGAAACTCAGTTTTTCGTATGTAGATTGTATTCAAATGTAACATCGTAGATGCAATGCTGATGTTTCTAAAATCCTGGAAATCAACTGCTTAGAGGCATAGTATCTGCATCTTCGAATTAAAAATGAGTACAACAAAAAGGCCCCATGGTTAGGAGCCGATAAAAGATATTCGGCTTTGCTTTTTATGCGCTGTTGGATTTAGCTTCAGGCCTTGGCTTGAAATCTACTTTCACCATATCAGCGCCACACCTTGGACAAATATGATAATCATCCGAAAATAGCTCAAGGAGTATCTCGCTTTTACCCATGCCAGCAAAACGTGAGACAAACCTCTGCTTCTTTTGCTGTTTCTGAATACGGGCTACATTCTTCTTCCTTTGAGAATTACTCAGATACCCATAGTATCGGATCTTCTGGAAGCCCTTAGGTAGGATATGAAGAAGAAATCTGCGAATGAATTCCTGTAAGCGGACTTTGATAACTACCCATTTTCCACCCTGCTTATTGTCTTTGGCTTTGAACGTTACTGTTTCTCTGTCATAGCTGAGAATCCTGCCCTCACTGATTGCGACACGATTAACATATCTGCCGAGATACTGGATGGCATTGCCCTTGCCGCATAGTGTCTCTTTGATATCAATGTCCCAGGATTTTTTATACATGCTGTCCTTGAAAGCCTGCCAGTCCTGAGGAGTTCTGATGCTGTCATCACCGGGCATGATCAGTTTCCCGGCATCATAAAGCTCTTGCAGGCCGGCCATGAACTTACCTCTGAACTTTGATTTCAGGACATTTACAGGGAGACAGAAGTGTTTCTTTTTCCCTTTAACAAATCGCTTTGGCTTTCCCTTCAGCCCGCCTCCGGAAACAATGCAGTGGATATGCGGATGGAACATCATGTTGTTTCCCCATGTATGAAGCACCTGAATGACACCGGGTGTTGCACCGAGAAACTTTTTATTCTGCATCAGTTCCACAAGTGTCTGTCCTGAAGCCTTATGCAGCAGATCATAGAGCAGACTCTTGTTGGCAAAGATCAGAGGATTCAGCTCACATGGAGCGGTAAAGACGACATGAAAGTATGAGCAATCCACAAGCTCAGACTGGCGTTCATCAACCCAGATTTCCTTGTTGACATACTGATCCATTGGGCAGTTACGGTTACCACATGAGTTGTAGTGAATTTCGGTATAACCACAGCGGGGGCATTCTACTTTGTTATAGCCCATTGCTTCCGTCCGACACTTGGAAATACAATCGGCAGCTTTGTACTGTTCGGAAGTGATGTGTCCTGCATAGTCTTTCTGATACTGCGGCCATCCGAGCTGAAAGATCTTCTGAATGGGGTGAGTCTTCTTATTGGCAGCCTTTGCCTGCTCTCGTGATACGATCTTTATACTCATGATCGGTACCTCAAAGAGTATCGATAGGGCTTGTGATTCCATTGAAATCCTGATGTGCCAGAGTAATGTAAATCAGGGTTGAAGTAATACTGTTATGCCCCATGAGCTCCTTCAGACGGAAAATATCTACGCCAGAGCGATAGCATTCCGTTCCAAAGGCGTGCCGCAGACTGTGGCAGGTCAGCTTATCCAGTCCAATTGAATCTGCGATCTTACGGACATAGGTCTGGACACTGGTTGTAGAGATCGGCATCGAAGGGATCATCGGAGACGGAAACAGATACTCGGTCTTATCCTCTATCTCCGGACTGCCAAGAGATTTCCAGTAGTCAGTAAGAGCCTGAACGGTCGCTTTCCCAAGAATTGCATAACGATCAGATCTGTTCTTGGATACCGAAACATAAATACGATGCTCTTTCACATGGATGTCACAGTATCTGAGATTACAGGTCTCCTGACAGCGCAGACCAGCAGAATACATGATAATCAGCATGGTTTTGTATCTGATGTTATCTGCTGCATTGAGCAAAGTGCGGAACTGTTCTTTTGTAGGAACAAACGGGATATATTTATCGAACTTGCGCTTGGGAACCTGAGTTGGATCCCAATGCTTATGGAGAACATAGATTATGAAGTTTTCCAGATGTGCAATGTCGCTGTTGATGGTACGGTCGCTCAGATTTTTTGTAGCTTTAAGCCGGTCAAAAAAGGCGCGTATTTCGCCCCATTCAAAACTGGCAGGATCCTTATGAAGCTGAGTATCGAAGTAGTCCAGAAACTGAGTAATTGTAGATGCATACTGATCACGAGTGTGTGGTGACAGGTTCCTGCAATCAAGCATCTTTTTGAATTGAGCAAGGTAATCGTCCATGGTAAAGCCTCCTGCATGAGTAAATTTGCTGGCAGAAAGCAAACCCGACAGGAGGATATGCCATTGTTGGTAATGATCGAGTGTGGTAATATAAACCCCGGCAGTTCTTCTGCGCTGGGTTTGTTTTGTGTCGTAACTTAACTTTACCACAGCCATCAAGGGCTGCTTTTTTTGATGCAGCGAAAATGTAAATCTTTAGCCGAAGACTTGAGGTAGCAACGCCGCCGCGAAGCGGCTTAGTACAATGTAAATGGAAGACAGACCCGATTACGCTTGATGTATATGAAGAACTCCGGCATCGCGGGAGCCTGATTTCCGGGGGAAGAAATGTCAGGTATGCGCTGTTTTCCAGATCGGGATTTACCGACACCGTAAGGGAAAAGGCAAAGGACTGTCTGCTGGTCGATCTGGAGGCAATGGAACAGATGCCAGAGACCTGAAAAGAGCCCGGATCGACAGGCAACTGCGATGATGCCGATCCGGGCTCTTGCCTTCGTCAGTGACAAAAGAACGGACAAGGTGCAAGGGCGTCTGTGTCAGGAGGCTTCCTCCCCGGTGGTGGGGATGATTGGCGTGAACGCCTCCAGCGCTGCATTCCCCTCCCCGTAGTCGTAGAGGGTCAGGTGGCAGGCGGGCTGTCCCAGGTTGTAATACTCAAAGCACTCGCGCAGGTACCCCTGGCTGTCATAGAAGTAGTACTCGGCCCGGAG
>JBJEMO010000003.1:0-3415 GCA_051879715.1 Bilifractor sp. | reverse complement strand
GCTTAAGCAAGTGCTGTTGGGGCTGTTCGAGTTGTAAAAAGACTGGAAGTTCACATATTTGCATCCCCACAAATCAACCAGTTGCCGCTCTGAACTTCGATCAAAGTTTCAACAACATTTTGCAATTGCCCCTGTACGCGTTTTTCAGGATCTCCAACGTGGAAATTATCCGCAAGAGGATCCTGTTATCGCGATACAAGGAGCTTTTTTTTATTTGAACAATCTTACTGTAAAAGAAAATCAAGGAGTCTGACTATCTTGATTCCATCAACGGAGGCGGTTGAAGTCGTATTCAGGGTGATAATGGTCTTTTCATAGTTATCCCTTACCATCCTAAGAGGAGCAAGCTCCCGTTCTCTGGTGCTTTCAGCTGACATGTCTTCAGTTACCTGGTAGTAGATTTTCTCGTTGTCCTTCCGGACGATAAAATCGATCTCTTTGTTGCCTATTTTTCCGACGGCGACATCGTAACCTCTTCGCATCAGTTCAAGAAACACAATATTCTCGATGATGTGCCCGGTATCCACATCCCGGTATCCGAGCAGATAGTTCCTTAGGCCTATGTCAACAATGTAGTACTTACCCAGAGTTTTGAGCTCTTCCTTGCCTTTTATATCGAACCGCTTGATCTCATAAAAAAAGTAGGATTCCAGAAGGGCTTCTATATAGGCTGAAATGGTCTGTGTCGCGGGCTTTCCTTTCTTTGATCGATCTTCCAGCATTTTTTCAGAAACTAGTGTGTTACTGATGGAAGATAATGATGTGTTATTACCGATGTTGTCTGCCAGAAAAAGAATTATCTTTTTAAGAAGAATTGGATCCGTGATCTGACGGCTGCCTCTTCTTTTTTCTCTTTCCAGAATGTCTCGTACCACGACAGTGGAATAAATCCCGTCAAGAAAAGCCAGTGCCTTATCCTGAAAGAGGCCCACATCCTCTATCCCAGGCATTCCTCCATAATGAAGGTAGGTTTCAAAAAGCTCATCAATACTTACCGGATTGCCGTCTTTGTCATAAGCTCTCTTTTTTATCTCCCCACCGATTGCTTCATAGCTCCGGATTTCATAGCCATTAAAACTGATGAACTCTTTAAATGAAAGAGGAAGCATCTTAATCTCTACATATCTTCCGGTCAGATATGTGGAATATTCTGAAGAAAGCAAATATGCATTTGATCCGGTGATGTATATGTCACAGTCAAAATCCACTCGGAACGAGTTAACCGCATCTTCCCATTTATCAAGTCTCTGCAATTCATCAAAAAACAGATACATCCTTTTATCCGGAAGCACCCGGCTCTTCACGTACTGATAAAATGAGCTGGCAGTGAACTCGCGGAATTCCATGGATTCGAAATTCATGGAGATAATCTGTTCTTTCGTTACTCCCGTGTCTAACAGATGCCGCTGCATCAGTTTCAATAAGCTGGACTTTCCACACCGTCTTATCCCTGTGACCACCTTCACAGGCTCTGTATCCTGAAAGCCGATGAGTTTGCTTAAATAGAAATCACGTGGCTTCAATTCTTCAATGCGCTTTTGCATGGCTGTTACCTCCTTTAGATCAGAATAACCTAAATCCTGGAAAAAGTAAAGTTTAGGTTATTGATACCCTAAATTTGTAAAAGATAGAAGTTTTCGTTATAAACCTTTTGCCTATGAAGAATAGAGGGGTGTAAGAAAATGCGATATATTAGATTTACGGCAATCCTGCCATTTTTCTAGGCAACGAAGGTGTCAGGTGCCCGTGAACTGATAACCAAAACGCAGAAAGAGATCCTTGATGCGTTTGGAATGAATCCTGCGGACGTAAAAGAAACAGCCAGGGGGATCGATAAGATTTTGAAGGGAGAAGTGTGATGGTACGAACAAGAAGATCCGGGTTGACACACCCTATCAGATAGGGTACTATTTCCCTAGATGAAGAGATAAGGATGCCTGAAATGTTAGAAGAATGCATCAACCGAGCTTTTATCCAGACTAATGAGTTTACAAAGCAGTAGGACTCGTTAGGATTTGATGGTGGCAGTGACAATGAGTGAATTATATAATAGTCTGTTGCGCAGTCTGAACGAGGCGTTTGACGACGCCAGTGGCAAGAAAAAACTCCCACGCAGAACTGTGACGGTCATTCCGGTAAAGACATACAGTGCGGAAGAGGTGAAAAGCATCAGAAAGAGTACTGGTATGTCCCAGAAGTTGTTTGCTGAATACCTCGGGGTTTCTGGGAAAACGGTAGAAGCCTGGGAGGCTGGTACAAATCATCCGGCGGGATCCTCGAGCCGGATTTTAAGTATGATGGAACAGAATAAGGATCTGGCAGAGGAATATCCGTTTGTCCGGATAGAAGCATGAGAATGAGGGCTTTGACTTTGATGGAAAATAAAGACTGTGAAAGGAGACCTTAAATGTTGTATCCGTTTATGACACTGGAAGACAATACGGAAATTGTCCATTCGGAGAGTTACATCGAAAATAATAAAGAACATGTTCGTGTTGAGATTGAGAAGCCTGTTGAAGGGGGATTTCATTCTGCAGAATGCATTCTTCCTGAATATGAATGGAGAAATGTTCAAGGGTTTACGCAGGATGATATCATGAGATATCAGAAAATCATAGAATCCGTTGCCCACATAATCATACGGCTTGCCAGAGAGGGAGGATTTGACCGTGCCTCAGGTTTTTAAGATTGGCAGCTATCTCGTGTACTTCTGGATTAATGAAGGGATGCCTCTTGAACCGATTCATGTTCATGTTGCAGAGGGAACTCCGCAGGCAAATGGGACAAAGATATGGATTACGAAAACCGGTGGGACGCTTCTTGCAAATAACACTTCAAAGATACCAGAAAGAAAGCTTCAGATCATAATGGATGTCATAGAAGCCAGACATGCAGACGTAGAGGCATTATGGGTCAAGAAATTTGGCGTGATTGATTACTACTGTTGATATGTACAGAGAGCCTGGCTTAGGTCGGGTTCTCTATTTTGATGGGGAAATATGGGCGGACAATTCCCGCTCGATGACCTGGTGGGTGCTGTAATCGGAAACCTTTGTTCCCGGACGCCCTGGCCAGTCGATCATCTGGGAGTCTGCCAGCTCATTGGCCCTGCCGCTGGTGAAGCAAATGCCCGGGCAGGCATCCAGCATGGGAAGCTTTTTGTAGAAGCGGATAGCCGCCTGTCCGGCCTTGTCAAAGTCATAGTACAGGTCCCGGTAACTGGACCCTTCCGCCCGCTGGGCATAGGAGTCGATGAACGGTGCGATGGGCACCCGGTCCGTGGGCCTCAGCGCGATGGCGTCATTCACACGGTTTATTTTCTCCTGATAGATCTTTTTTGTCTGTTCATCCATAACTGCTTTTCCTCCCTATTTAGTCAAGTGTTTTTTCCTTTAAAATCAAGGTTTTTTACAGC
>JBJEMO010000002.1:0-24251 GCA_051879715.1 Bilifractor sp. | reverse complement strand
GGGAAAGCAGCCATGCTGCCGAAATGGGCGTTTGGATACGTCCAGTCCAGAGAAAAATATTCCTCGCAGGAGGAACTTGTGCAGGTTGCGCGGAAGTACAGGGAACTCGGCGTCGGTCTCGACTGTGTGGTGCAGGACTGGAAGACATGGCCGGCGGATGACTGGGGATGCAAGATTCTTGACAAAAAGCGTTATCCGGATATCAAGGCGGCTACCGATACACTGCATCAGCTTCATGTACACGCCATGGTATCAGTATGGCCGAATATGAATTACGGTACAAAGGACTACCAGGAAATGTCTGATGCAGGCTTCCTGCTCAATGATCTTGCAACCTATGATGCCTTCAATGAAAAAGCGCGGGAGCTCTACTGGAAGCAGTGTGACCGTGAGCTTTTCTCCGGTGGCTTTGACGCCTGGTGGTGCGACTCCACAGAACCTTTCTCCGGTCCGGACTGGAATGGAGAACATGAGAGAGAGCCCTGGGAGCGATTCCTTCTGGTTGGAAACGAACATAAGAAATTCCTCGGCGCATCCAGAGCAAATCTCTATGCGGTTGCCCACGCAAAAGGTATTTTTGAGAATCAGAGAAAAGAAGCGCCAGACCGGCGGGTGCTGAACCTTACCCGCTCCGGTTATGCCGGAAGTCAGCAGTACGGCACGGTGCTATGGTCCGGCGATATTTCCGCACGCTGGGACGTATTGAAAAAGCAGGTTCCGGAAGCCCTCAATATGGCCATGAGCGGTATGCCCTACTGGACATTTGACATAGGCGGTTTCTTTGTATTCCACAAAAACTGGCAGCAGCGCGGCTGCGAGTGCAACAACGATCCGGCGATGAAGTGGTTCTGGCATGGAGATTTTGAGAAGGGTCTTGATGACCCGGGCTATCGGGAGCTCTATGTGCGCTGGTTCCAGTTTGGCGCCTTTCTTCCCATGTTCCGTTCCCATGGCACAGATGTTCCCCGGGAGATCTGGCACTTCGGAAAACCGGGTGAGATATTCTATGATGCGCTGGCAGCCGCGATCCGCAACCGTTACCGCCTGATACCATACATATATTCCATGGCAGGGCAGGTGGTGCAGAAGAACAGCACGATGGTCAAAAGCCTGTTGTTTGATTTTCCGGATGATCCGGATGCCTGTGCAATGGACAATGCCTATATGTTCGGAGACAGTCTTCTGGTATTCCCGGTGACGGAGCCGATGTATTACGGACCTGACGGGAATATACCCGACAGGCCGAAAACATGGACCGTCTATCTTCCAAAGGGATGCGGCTGGTATGACTTTTACACGAATGCCTGGTATGAGGGAGGGCAGACACTGCAGATGGCCGTAAGTCTGGATCATATTCCTGTCTTTGTAAAGGCAGGCAGCATCCTGCCGATGGAGAAGTGCATTACCTATGCAGATGAAGTCCCGGAAACACCGTTTGAGCTGCATCTCTACCCTTCACGGCCTGCCCACTCCGGAGTTGGAGAAACTGATTCTGCCTTGGAAGGAGATATACAGAATACAGAAAACACAAACAGTATAGAAAATACCGAAGGTGATTCTCCCTGCACTGATATACATCAGATTTTCTATTATGAGGATGCCGGAGACGGATACGGTTATGAATCCGGCATGTTCAATGAGATTCCGATTACCTGGAATGAGAGAGCGCATAAACTGACCATTGGCGCTTCCGCACATCACTTTGATAACGGTATGGCAGGAAGAGAGATCTGTCTGATACAGGAAGACTGCCATGAGGTGAAGGACGTTCTGTACACAGGAGAAAGCATCACTATTATGCTTGTGCAAAGCTGAATGATTCTGATTTTACATTCTGACATTTACTGGAAACACTTAATAAATCAAGGAGGGCAGCATGCTGTATAAAGAAAACTGGGAGGAAACAAAGAAAAAATTTGACGGCTGGTGGCATCAGAGCAACACCGGAAGACCACTGATGCACGTAGTAGCCAGAAAGCCTGAGATTGAGGCCCTGTCTGACGGACAGCCCCACGAGGGCGGCATGGATCAGGTCTTCTGTCAGGGACTTTACTATGATCTTCCAGAGGATCTGAAATGGAAGGATATGGATGACAAGTACATGAATCCGGAGCGGATGGTGTTGCGCTATCGTGATTTCTGCAAGAAGCACCTGTTTCTCGCAGAAGCGTTTCCGAATCTGGAGACCAACTTCGGACCCGGATCTACTGCAGCCTATCTCGGGTCTGATATCGGATTCAAGGAGGACACCGTCTGGTTCAAGCCCTGTATCGATGAGGACAGCGATTGGGATGATGTACCGGAGCTGAAGTTCGATCCCGATAACAAGTGGTTCAAAAAGCATCTCGAAGTCATTGAAGGCTGCCGGAAGTATGCCGGAGAGGATTTCTGCCTTGATATGCCTGACCTGATGGAAAATGTTGACGTTCTGTCTTCACTCCGTGGAGCACAGACACTGATGATGGATATGATTGAGGATCCGGATGCCATTGAAGAGCGGGTGGCACAGGTCACGAAGGCTTACTTCTCATTTTTCGATCGCTTCTATGATCTGGTGAAGGGAAAGGATGGCGGCAATTCCTACTCCTGCTTCCAGATCTGGGCACCGGGAAGGATGGCAAAGCTTCAGTGCGACGCCTCTGCAATGATGTCGACACAGTTCTTCGATGATTTTGTCTTTGATTCTCTGAAAGAACAGACTGAGAAACTGGATTACGCGATGTATCATCTGGATGGACCGGGCGCGATCCGTCATCTGGATCATCTCATGGAGATTCCAGGCATCAATGCTCTGCAGTGGACACCGGGAGATACCGGTCCGGACGGTACCTATGAAGAATGGGATAAGATCTACGACAAGGTCATCGCTGCCGGAAAATCCCTGTGGATCAAGGTCTACAGCGGAAGCCTGGAGGACTGGATCAGGAATTGCGACCGGATTGTACAGAAATATGGTTCATCCAGCGTAATGTTCTACTATCCGGAAATGTCGCTGGAGCAGGCAGAGAAACTTCTGGGTTATGCAGACGCGCACTGGTGTGATATAAAGGGCACCTTCCAGGGTTAATTATTAAAAACAGAAAAATAAACAGCCGTCAGAAATACAAAAAGCTGTCGCCAGGATAATGTCCGAAAGGCGGCAGCTTTTCTTTTTCTATTTTATAATATTTGGATCAAAAGGTAAATGTATAAGAAATTGTATGTATAAGAAATTGTATGTATAAGAAATTGTCTTAAAATCGGACATGTCGAAACCGTGAGAATTTAAAGACGTTTTTAAACGCATGCTGCTTTTGACCCTTACAGCATATTTATGCCTGTTCATTATAAGTGCGTTAGTTTTTTCCTGTACTTCCAAACCCTCCCTCACCTCTATCAGTTTCTGAAAGTGTATCCGTCTCTTCGAAATCAGCCGCAAGATAGGGTAGGATGACCAGCTGGGCAATCCGTTCACCCGGTGTCACAACGCGTGGTGTTTCCCCGTCATTATGCACCGCAATCATAAAAGGCCCCCTGTAGTCCGAATCTACAACGCCGACACAATTCGCCGGGCGGAGAGATTCTTTTGCCGCAAGACCGCTTCTGGCGAAAACCGCTCCGAAATACCCATCCGGTATTTCCATAGCCAGTCCCGTATTCACCATGACAGTCGTATGTGGCGCAATGACCGCCGGCTTGTCAAGATCTGCACAGAGATCATAGCCTGCCGCACTCCTGCTTCCCCGGACCGGCATCTTCGCTGTTTCTGATAACCTTTTAACTCTGATCCTCATGATTCCCCCTCCGAATAGTCAATGTCCTTTACCATCTCCTGAAAGATGGCGGATGCCTTTTCGTATTCCGCATCACTCTCTATTTCTGTGACCAGCGGCGAGCCCCCGGCATCCAATGCAAAATGATAGAGATAAGCCTTTCCCTTTGTGCTTCCATCCTCCGGAATCAGCACAATATACTCCGCACCCGGCGTCCGAAAGATTCTGACAATGGTACAGCGTACCTGACGGCCATCTGCACAGGTCAATGTCAGACTTTCCTTATCTGTTTCCACAAATGAACAGCCTTCTGTCAGCGCTCGTTTTTCATGTTCCGGTACAGCCGGATTTTTTTCTGTCTCTCCGGGCATATTCTTCCTCCTGAAATTTAACTATAATTAAAATGATATTGGGATCAAAAGACAACTTCATGAGCATACAACTTTTGCTTCTCAAATCAAAATATGTCGTTTCCAAATATAGCATATCACACAGCTTCCTGCCACCTTCTGTTTAAGTTACAGCTCTCTCCTCCTGCTACACCTCTGAACAGTAATCATGCAGTCCTTTAAACAGTAATGATACCTGGTGTCCAATTGTGTCCCTGCGCATAGCATGTTAAAATGGCACGGTAGCAGACGCCTATTGTATTTCCACAGGCACATTTTTTACTGAAGGTTTTTATCTTATGATAGTTTTCTTTTCTGACGACGTTCTATCGCCATATATAGATTGAAAAAGAGGTTTTTGCTATGAGCAGCAGACATATCGTCATCGGCATACTTGCGCATGTAGATGCCGGCAAAACGACTTTATCTGAAAGTCTCCTGTACCTGTCCGGGCGTATACGGAAACAGGGCAGGGTAGATCACAGAGATGCTTATCTGGATACCTGGCAGCTGGAAAAAGACCGTGGCATCACTATCTTTTCCAAGCAGGCTGAGCTGCAGCTTGGCGGGGAAGAGGGCCTGTCCGTGACCCTGCTGGATACACCGGGTCATGCTGACTTTTCGCCGGAGACAGAGCGTACCCTGCAGGTTCTGGATTATGCCATTCTGATCATCAGCGCAGCTGACGGCCTAACCGGGCAGGTGCGTAACCTCTGGCACCTTCTGGAACGCTACGAGGTTCCTGTATTCCTCTTTGTCAACAAGATGGACCAGAACGGAGCAGATGCCGCAAAGGTTCTAAAAGATATACACACAAATCTTGGAAGCGCCTGTGTGGATTTCTCAGAAATGCGGTTTTCTCCTTCACTGCAAATCCCGGAGAAACAGATGGAGAACATTGCGGTCTGTGATGATGCTGTACTGGAGCATTATCTGGAGACACAGACCCTTTCGGATGACGAGATCCGCAATATGATCCGGAACCGCAGGCTTTTTCCCGTATTCTTCGGTGCAGCCCTGAAAAATGAAGGTGTCGATCATCTAATGGACGGTCTGAACGCTTTATCCTTCATAAAATCCTGGCCAGAGGAATTTGGTGCCCGCATTTTCAAGATTTCAAGAGACGCTGATGGCAGCCGCCTTACGTGGATGAGAATTACCGGTGGCAGCCTGAAGGTCCGTTCAGTGCTTCCGGACCATGCCGGAGGAGAAAAAATCAATCAGATCCGCATCTATTCCGGAGATCACTTTACACAGGTTGCCCAGGCGGATGCAGGCCGGATCTGTGCGGTGACCGGTCCTGAGAAAACGCGCATCGGTATGGGACTGGGCTTTGAAAAGGATGCCGGAGGCTTCCTGCTGCAGCCGGTATGGAAGAGCAGGATCATTCTTCCCCCGGAACAGGACCGTGCAGCTGCACTGCGCAATTTGCGGAGCCTGGAGGAGGAGGAACCTCTTCTGCATATCGATGCGGATACACCTGATGGCAATATCTCTGCACGGATCATGGGACAGGTTCAGATGGAAATCCTGAAAAGTCTGTGTGAACAGCGTTTTCAGATGCCGATCCGTTTTGCCCCTCCCTCTGTGCTTTATAAAGAAACCATTGCAGAGCCTGTAGAGGGCGTCGGTCATTTTGAACCCCTGCGGCATTATGCCGAGGTGCATCTGCTGATGGAACCGGGCGAACCAGGAAGCGGGCTGCACTTCGAGACAGACTGCCGCACCGATGATCTGTCCCTGAACTGGCAGCGGCTGATCCTCTCCAATCTGGAGGGCCAGACGCACAGAGGTGTGCTGACCGGATCAGAGATCACCGACATGAAAATCATCGTCACAGGCGGAAGAGCATCTGAAAAGCATACTGTCGGCGGGGATTTCAGGCAGGCTGCGTGCCGTGCGGTCCGTCAGGGACTGATGATGGCAAAGAATGTTCTTCTTGAGCCGGTCTACCAGTATCAGGCGGAGCTTCCTGCCGGGATGATGGGCCGTTTTATGACTGATCTGCAGCGGATGGAAGGCACGGCAGATCTGCAGGGAAATAACGGAACAACAGCATGCATCACAGGTACAGTCCCGGCAGCTGCCCTGCAGGATTACCAGAAGGAGATGATTTCCTACACACATGGGCAGGGGCGGATGACATTATCCCTGAAGGGATACGAGCCCTGCAGGCATGCGGAAGAAATCATTCTGGAGAAAGGCTACGATCCGGAAGCAGACCCTGACAATCCCTCTTCATCTATATTCTGTTCCCACGGTGCAGGAATACAGGTTCCCTGGAATCTCGTCCGCAGTTACATGCATGTAGACACCGGGTGGAGACCTGAAGATCCGTGGGGGAAAGGTCAGGCTTTCCAGGAAGCTCCGGATGAACCTGCACAGGATAATGAAAATCTCTCAGGAGTCCCGGGGCAGTCCTTTTCCGCCACATGGCGAAAAGACCGGAAGACAGGAAAAAAATCCTGGACGGAGGAGCAGCTGCAGAAAGAAAAGGAGGAGAAAGAACTGCAGCAGATTTTTGAGAATACGTTTACCGGATCCAGCTGGAATACCCCGATCCATCGTTCCACACCCACCTGGTCAAATGAATCCGGCATCTGGAGCAGGGATGGTTCTCTGGAAAAAGCGGAGTCGGAGAAAATACAGGAAAACAGAAAACGGGAAATCCCGACTGCAAAACCCGTGCGGAAAAAGGAGGAATATCTTCTGGTTGACGGTTACAACATGATATTCAACTGGGAGGAGCTCAGGAATCTTGCCGCCTCAAACATGGATGCTGCCAGAGACCGCCTCATCGATATTCTCTCCAATTTTCATGGCACAAGGCCGGGCACACTGATCCTGGTCTTTGATGCCTATAAGGTACATGGGGGCCGGGGAGAAGTCTATAAATTCCATAATATATATGTTGTCTTTACAAAGGAGGCTGAGACTGCTGATGCCTATATCGAGAAGACGGTTCATCAGATCGGCCACCAGGGCAGCGTTACGGTTGCCACATCTGACGGCCTTGAACAGATTATCATCTTCGGGGAGGGGGCACGACGCATGTCTGCAAGGGAGCTGCTTCTGGAAATAGAGGCATCCAGGGCAGACCTTCGGAACAGATATAAACTGTGAACTGAACCGGTGAACTGCGTGTGACATTTACTATGCAGAACAGCATCCTGGCAGGTCAGATGCATTTTATGTCTTTAACTGAATTGCCGACTATGCTATAATGTGACACAGATTTGGAAATGTGTTTCCAAATCTGATCTGTTAAATATAAATATCATATTCCTGCGCGATACCTTATACCAGACGCAGCTATGGAGGCTTATCATGTACAATACCAGAAAAGTAGCAGATGACCTGTACTGGATCGGTGGATCTGATCACAGAGTTCCCCTTTTTGAGAATGTTTATCCGATTCCGGAGGGTGTTTCTTATAACAGCTATATCCTGACCGACGAGAAGACCGCTCTGCTGGATACGGCCGATCATTCCATCAGTGACTTATTCTACGAAAATGCCGCTCACGTTCTCGGCGGCCGCAAGCTGGATTACATCGTTGTAAACCATATGGAGCCTGACCATAGCGGAACACTGAGAGAAATGGCATCCCGCCATCCGGAATCCATCATCGTCTGCACCCAGAAGGCAAAGACAATGATCTCTCAGTACTTTGATTCTGATATCAACGGCAGAATCCATGTTGTGAAGGAGGGAGATACCCTTTCCCTTGGCCGGCATACATTAACCTTCATTCAGGCTCCGATGGTTCACTGGCCGGAGGTTATGCTCACCTTTGATACAACGGATGGCACACTGTTCTCTGCAGACGCCTTTGGTACATTTGGCGCATTGAGCGGAAATATATTTGCAGATGAATATGATTTTGACAAGGACTGGCTTGACAGAGCACGCAGATATTACACAAATATCGTCGGCAAATATGGCACCCAGGTCGTAACCGTTCTGAAGAAGGCTGCCACCCTGGATATCCGGCGCATCTGCCCGCTGCATGGTCCTATATGGAGAGAGAATCTGGGATGGTTTATTGACAAGTACCAGAAGTGGGCAACCTATACACCGGAAGACAGATCTGCACTGATTGTGTATGGTTCAATCTATGGCCATACAGAAAACGCCGCCGATATTATCGCCAGCGAGCTGGCAGTCCGGGGCATCCGGAACATCGCTGAATATGATGTCTCGGCCACAGATCCATCCTACCTTGTAGCAGAGGCCTTCCGCAGGAGTCATATTGTCATTGCCTCCGCAACCTACAACAATGAAATCTTTACAAAGATGGAGCATTATCTCCTGGAGCTCAAGGAGCATAATCTGCAGAACAGGACCATCGCCATTGTAGAAAATGGTACCTGGGCACCGCAGGCTGGCAAGAAGGTCCGCGCTATGTTCGAGCAGATGAAGAACATGACCATTCTTGATCAGACCGTTACGATTAAATCCTCTCTGAAGGCAGAGCAGCGTCCGGACCTTCTCGCTCTCGCAGATACGATGGCAGCTTCCATCAAGGGGGAATAATCAGCAGAATATTTGATTGCAATAGAAGGTGGTGATTTCGTGCCGGATGCAAATATAACCAAAAACGCACTTGCTTCTTCCATGAAAAAGCTGATGAAGGAGAAGGTATTTGAAAAGATCAGCGTAATCGACATCTGTGAAGGCTGCGGCATGAACCGGAAAAGCTTCTATTATCATTTCAAGGACAAATATGATCTGGTAAACTGGATATTCTATACAGATTTTATCAAGACAGCCAGCAAGAGATCCTATTCTGACGGGTGGGACCTTCTGACAGCCCTTGTAGAGCTTTTTTCAAATGACCGTGCATTTTACAAGGCAGCCCTTGAGATTGAGGGGCAGAACTCCTTCCGGGATTATTTCTACGAGGCTACAGTCCCGATCTTTTCCATGTTCTCCGATTCTTCCGAGTCAGATAACGCCGCCTTTGATACGCATTATCTTACTGATGTTTTCCTTGTAATCATGTACCGCTGGCTCAGCGAAGAAAAGAACCAGACGCCGGAGGAATTCATTCGCCGGCTCAAGCAGGTACTGGTTAACATTGGAAAATATATTATGGAAACAGATACCCGACAGATCGAAACCTGAATGGAAAAGCAGCCACAGGCTAACGCGTAACTTCCTCGCGTGCCTGTGGCTGTTTGTACACACAAATCATTTATCACTCTGTCATGCATCTATCTGTCCGTCATGGGCTTCTTTGGAAGACCAACAGAGAACAACTGGTCCAGTGCAGTTGTATGCCGGAAATCGGAGATGGTTTCTGTAGCAGTCTTTATATCCCCATTTTCAAGCAATTCAAAATAGCATTCGTCTTCGGAAATAATATGACTGATCTGCTTTGCGTCGCCAATCAGATCAAATAGAATCATCGGATATTCCGGATGGGTTCGCAGGGAACGGCAATATTTCGCCACCCTTGCCTCATTTCTTCTGGAACAGCTGTCATCGCTTACCAGAAGATTGATGCCTGTATTCATACGGGCCAGATCCTCCGCCTTCTGATCATTATACCAGAGAGCGGCATCTTCATTTCCATACTCTGCGTATACGCCGAAGAGAATCTTGTTCTGTTTCATTGCCTCAATATTAGCCTGGGAATGCAGGCCCTTACTGCTGAATAATACCAGGCTGTTGGTGCATTCCTTGATGCCCGCAATCTGTGTCGAATTGAGATGCTCATCAGGAAACAAAGAGACAAAGGCACACTCCGGGTTCTGACGAACCAGGTCCATCAGCCGGCCCAGACAGGAAGCTGACCCGGACAGGCGGATAAAATAGCAGTAAATGCCCATACTTTTACCCTGCCGCACACAGCTTGCAAGCTCACTGACCGACATACTGTCCTTCAATGTGGGATTAATCCGAAGACACAGGGCCCAGGGAACCTGGTAGGAGAGGGAAGCATCATTTTCCCGTATCACCTTGCCTCCATAGGTCAGCCCACTGTAACCAAAGCTGATTCCGAAATCCTTCAGATTCTTCCGATCTGTATTTCGCAGCATTTTTTCAATTGTCTCATAATAAGGGCTGTCATCATTGCGCAGAAGATCCTGTACGATACTCAGGACCTCGTCCATGAACCTGCCCTTACTGAACATCCGGCCCATATCAGTCAGCTTCCGGATGCTCCGCTTCGGATCCTCTTCAATCTCACGAAGTCCCCGGTCAACCGATGCATCAATCAGGGCCCGGGTGATGTTATTCGGGCCCTGTACCGCCTTGCCATTCTTATCTTTCATGTAATTCCTCGAATTCCGCCCGGACGCTGCAATCCCGTGCACAGGCATTTTTTCTTCCGAAATATTATATAAAAGAAGAATCAGTATTCAAACGGTCAGATTTCTGCATTTGTCTAATATCCGGCTACTGCTTGCCGGCCTGGTTACAGTTCACTCGTGCGTCAGGCAGGGCACTTCTCATGCAGGCCTTTGGAGTGAGTAACTACGGACAGAAACAGACAAATGAGAAGTGTCCTCTTGACGCACCTCTGAACAGTATCCCGGCCTGCCCTGCAAGTGCAAAAAACGAAAAAACGCTTTACAACAGGTGAACCTTATGTTACAATTGCTCCTCGTGAGATTATTCTTACACCTTGTCTCCTGCATAAGCAGAAGGCCATTAATGTCCAGAAGGGAGAAACAGAATGCATAAGTATGAACTGGCACTGGTCATCAGTGCAAAGCCGGATGAGGAAACCAGAACTGCTGTCCTTGAAAAGGCAAAAGGTTACGTCACCCGCTACGAGGGAACAATCGGAGAGATCGAGGAGTGGGGCAAGAAGAAGCTTGCTTACGAGATCCAGAAGGAAACAGAAGGCTATTATTACTTTATCCCGTTTGAGGCACCGGTAACCGCACCGGCTGAGATCGAGAGACATTGCCGTATCATGGACAATGTACTTCGGTATCTGATCGTTCGCACAGACGAAGAGTAATTATATTATTTATAAGGAGGATAAAGTAATGGCAGAAGTAGAAAATACAACAACTGCAACAACAAATGAGAGACCGGCAAGATCTGAAGCTCCGGCCAGAAGAAGAGTTCAGCGCAGAAGAAGAAAAGTCTGCATTTTCTGTGGCAAGGACAATGTAATTGATTACAAGGATGCTGCCAAGCTGAGAAGATTCATCTCTGAGAGAGGCAAGATCCTTCCCAGACGTGTTACCGGAAACTGCGCAAAGCATCAGAGGGCAATCACCTCTGCGATCAAGCGTGCAAGACATCTGGCAATTCTTCCATATGTAGAGGATTAATTCCGGTCACACATCCGTACAGGTCCGGAAATATGATGTTATTCAGAAAAGAAGCGGTCAGGCTCCACCGAGCAGGGCTGCTTCTTTTCTTTTTGCTTATTCAACCTGCATGTGCTATACTTTGCTAAAAGATGGACCGGAAATGAAAAATCCGGATTACAAAGGAGAGAATTATTCTAATGCCTTTACCTGGAAGAAGAACAGCTGATAAGGTTCAGAAAACTGGAAATCAGAAAATATCCAGCATATCGGCACAGGGAGATAAATCACATACCCGCAGAAATGCCGGATCCAAAGTCCGTGCCAGAAGAAAAGAGCCCGGATATTTCGACTACAGCCTTCTGGCGGTCATCATCATTCTGATCTGCTTTGGTCTGGTAATGCTCTATAGCGCCAGTGCCTACGAGGCGAAGAATGATCCCCTGATCAACAACGACATGTATTATTTCAACCGGCAGGCTTTTTTCAGCGCAGTATCCATCGTTGTTGCTCTGGTAGTATCAAGAATCAATTATCATTTCTGGATTCGTCTGGCTCCGGCAATCTATGTGCTTTCCATGATTCTGATGGCAATGGTACGTTTTACCCCCTTTGGCGTTACGGTCAACGGTGCCCGCAGATGGCTGAAAATCGGTATCCAGTTCCAGCCCGCTGAGATTGCCAAGATTGCAATCATCGTATTTATGCCCTACATGATCATGCTGATGGGCCGTAATCTGAATTCTCCGAAGGCGGTTTTCTGGCTTCTGGTTTTTGGCGGTGCCCAGGCAGTCGGTGCCTATATATTTACAGACAATCTGAGTACAGCCATTATCATTGCAGGTATCGTTATCGGCATTATTTTTCTGGCCCATCCCAAAACCCGGCCGTTTATTGTCATTGCCCTGATAGCAGCCGCCTTTATTATCGTTGCGCTGGTGCTGTTAAATCAGTATGTCTCTACCAGCACGAGCTTCCGCCTGCGTCGTATCCTGGCATGGCTGCATCCGGAGGATAACCTGAGCTCTGAAAGCTATCAGGTTCTGCAGGGACTGTATGCAATAGGCTCCGGCGGAATTTTCGGCAAGGGTCTGGGCAACAGTGTGCAGAAGCTGTCTATTATCCCGGAGGCGCAGAACGACATGATTTTTGCAATTATCTGTGAAGAACTGGGTCTGTTTGGCGCGCTCCTTCTGATGCTTCTGTTCGGATATATGCTGTACCGCCTGTTTGTGATTGCGCAGAACGCGCCGGATCTGTATGGGACCCTGATTGTCAGTGGTATCTTTATCCATATATCCCTTCAGGTCATTCTGAATATCGCCGTCGTCCTGAACGTAATTCCTACAACCGGTGTCACCCTTCCATTTGTCAGCTACGGAGGCACCTCCGTGCTATTCATCATGCTGGAGATGGGCATTGCCCTGAACGTCGCGCGGAGCATCAGAAACAACGAAACTGAGGATGTCAGGCGCTTCCAGAGGGAATTCCCGGATGCCGGTTCATCTGCAGTTAAATAACAGAATTCTGTGAACAAGATCTTAATACTCTATAGAAAACAAAAAAATTATACTTAAGAGAGGTGACTGAACATGCTCGAGAAAATGAAAAAAATCCTTGCGGAACAACTGGACATTGATGAAGATGAGATCACACCGGATTCCAACTTCAAGGATGATCTGGATGCTGATTCCCTGGATCTCTTTGAGCTCCTGACGACCCTGGAAGAACAGTATGATATTGAAATTCCTGCAGAGGACATGGAGGGTCTGACGACCGTCGGAAAGGTCATTGACTATCTGCAGTCGAAGGGTATTGAAACCGGAGAATCATAAAAGGGGGCGTTTGTCATGAGCGTCGGTTACTTGAAAAGCATCCTGCAGAACGGGAGAAATATCGTGTGCCTTCTCGGAAGAGGACCGGCAGCTGAACAGGGATGCGACCTGTATCGCGAGGATTTCAGCTACGATGTTGAAGTGCGTTACGGACGCTCCCCCAGTGAAATAGTGAACAGCACTTTCTATAACAACCGCCCGGAAGTCTTTTATGAATTCTACCGGGAGGAGATATTGAAAAGAAGAGGGGAACCTGATGAGGTAAATTTCTGTCTGAAACGCATGGAAGATGACGGAAAGCTCCGGGGCATTGTCACGAGGGGCTTCTTCGACCTCTCCAGACGTGCAGGATGTCACAACGTCATCCATCTGTACGGCAATATTGACCGCAATTTCTGCCCGCACTGCGGAAAGATCTATGACGCAGACTATATTCTCACGCATAAGCCGCTTCCCCTCTGTGAGAAATGTGGCACGCTGATTCACCCGGGCATTGCCCTGTCCGGCGAAATGCTGGACAGTCGCACCATGAACCGTGCCATTGAGCTGATCAGCTCCGCAGATATCCTGCTTCTGATCGGCGCTGATCTCCAGTCACGGCTTGGGTCCATGGCCAAATACTTCACGGGAGATAAAATCTGTCTGGTCAATACTACAGAGCATTATTCCGATGAAGCAGCGGACTGTGTATGCATCGGCAATATTTCAAAGATCATGCACGAGGCATACCCACTGGCAAAGCATGTGGATGAGCAGGACAAAATATTCGGATATGAGAAACTAAGGAGATTTTCAGAATGACAACAGTAAAAACCAGATTCGCGCCAAGTCCCACAGGCCGTATGCATGTAGGCAATCTTCGCACCGCATTATATTCCTATCTGATCGCAAAGCATGCAGGCGGCAAATTCATGCTCCGTATAGAGGATACAGACCAGGAGCGCTTTGTCCCGGAAGCACTGGATATCATCTATCAGACACTGAAGGATACCGGTCTTGAGCACGATGAGGGGCCGGACAAAGACGGCGGTGTAGGACCATATATTCAGAGTGAGCGATGCAGGCTTGGCATCTATCAGAAATACGCAGAGCAGCTGATTGCGCAGGGAGATGCGTATTACTGCTTCTGCACCAAAGAACGGCTTGAAGGCCTGCGACGCACCGTCGGAGGGAAGGAAATTTCGGCATATGACAAGCACTGTCTTCACCTCTCAAAGGAGGAGATTCAGGAAAAGCTCGATGCCGGTGTTCCCCATGTCATCCGTTTCAATATGCCTACAGAGGGGAGTACTACCTTCCATGACGAGATCTATGGGTCTATCACTGTGGAAAATGCAGAGCTGGACGATCTGATTCTGATCAAATCAGACGGATATCCGACCTACAATTTTGCTAATGTTGTCGATGACCACCTGATGGGTGTCACCCATGTCGTGAGAGGAAATGAATACCTTTCCTCGACACCCAAATACAACAGAATTTATGAGGCCTTTGGCTGGGATGTACCCGTCTATGTGCACTGCCCGCTGATCACAAACGAGGAAGGACAGAAGCTCTCCAAGCGCTCCGGTCATTCATCCTTTGAGGACCTCATTGATCAGGGCTATCTGAAGGAGGCAGTCGTCAATTTCGTTGCCCTTCTGGGATGGAGCCCGGCCACAGACCGGGAAATCTATTCGCTCCCGGAGCTTGTAAAGATTTTTGACTACCATCACATCAACAAATCTCCGGCAGTTTTTGATATGACAAAGCTGCGCTGGATGAACGGAGAATACATAAGAGCACTGGATGCAGACACATTCTATCAGCTGGCAGAGCCCTGGCTGCACAAGTATGTCACCGGGCCTTATGATCTTCGCAAGATATCCGATATGGTACAGCCACGTATCCAGATTTTCCCGGATATCGAAGAACAGGTTGACTTTTTCAATGCGGTCCCGGACTACGATGTAGATCTCTACAACCACAAGAAGTCCAAGAGCACAATCGAGACATCCCGCACGATTCTCGGAGAAGTACTCCCGATTCTGGAAGGCGCGGACCGCTTTGACAATGATACTCTGTTCGATATTCTGAAATCCTACGCCGCGGAAAAATCCTACAAGGTAAATACTGTCATGTGGCCGCTTCGTACTGCTGTTTCCGGAAAGCAGGCAACCCCCGCCGGTGCCACAGGTCTGATGGAGGTTCTCGGCAAGGACGAGACGATTACCCGAATCAGGGCTGCACTGCAGAAGCTGGGCTGATGCAGTACAATACTTCACAACTAAAGGCTGTTTCGCACGGAAAGGGCCCTATGCTGGTACTTGCCGGACCGGGATCCGGCAAGACCGCTGTCATCACAGGCCGGACCGTGCAGCTGATCCAAAACGGAATCTCTCCCTCCTCCATTCTGGTTGTCACCTTCACCAGGGCTGCCGCAACGGAGATGAAGGAGAGATTTTTGAAAATGTCCGGAAATTCCTCCAGTGCCGTCACGTTTGGGACCTTTCATGGTATTTTTTATGGTATCCTGAAAAATACTTATCGCATAAACGGCAGCAATATTCTCGCCGATACCAGGAAGCTGCAGCTGCTGCGTGAGATTCTGGATCATACCTGTCCCCAGAACCAGGAGGCAGATCTTCCCGCCGCTGTCGCAAAGGAAATCAGCCAGGTCAAGGGCAGCCGTATGGATGTAAGCCATTTCTATTCCGGTGTGATCTCCGCGGATGCCTTCCGGCGCGTATTTTCAGCCTATGAGAACTGGAAGGAAGAAAACCGCATGATGGATTTTGATGATATCATCACCAGATGTCATGCGCTTCTCACAGAGCATCCGGACATATTAAGAAGATGGCAGCAGAAATTCACCTATATTCTCGTAGATGAATTTCAGGACATCAGTCCACTCCAGTACGAGGTAGTAAGGATGCTCGCCCTTCCGGAGAACAACCTGTTCATCGTCGGCGACGACGATCAGTCCATCTACCGTTTCCGCGGTGCCAGCCCGGATCTCATGCTGGCATTTCCAAAGAAATACAAAAATGCAGCTGTCATCGCTCTAGAGGAAAATTACCGGAGCACGCCGGAAATCCTGCACGCAGCCGGGAATCTGATCCGGCATAATCGCAGGCGTTTCCCGAAGAACATACGTGCCGCAAGGGCCTCCGGATCCCCGGTATCCGTCACCGTATTTGAAAATCCAAGACAGGAATGCATGCACATGGCACAGCAGATCCGTCAGTCCCATGAAAGCGGTGCTGATTATGAGGAGATGGCCGTCCTGTTCCGGACGAATGTGGGCTGCAGAGAAGCGGTGGAACAGCTTATGGCATATCAGATTCCCTTTCGGATGGGCGATGCGATGCCCTGTATTTTTGACCACTGGATCGCAAGAGATATTCTGGCCTATATGGAGCTGGGAGTTCAGAGCCGGGAGCGTTGGGGCAGACGGAGCGATTTTCTCCGGATCTACAACCGCCCGAACCGGTATTTTTCCAGAAGCGCCTTTATGGACCCGGTGGTCACCTATGAAAGTCTCTACCAGTACTATGAAGACAAGGACTGGATGGTGCGACGCATGGATGAGCTGGAGACCAACCTCCGCATGCTTTCCCACCTGGCACCTTATGGTGCTGTACATTACATCCGCAGCGAAATCGGTTATGAGGCATATGTAAAAGAGTATGCGGCCCAGAGGAATATTCCTGCAGAAGAACTGCTGCAGATTCTTGATGAGCTGACGGAAAGTGCCCGCAACTACAAAACATTCGACGACTGGAAACAGTCCATGGAGCAGTACCGGGAGAAACTGGAACGGCAGCAAAACAGAAATGCAGCAGAAAACCACGGTGTCATGGTATCCACCCTGCACGCTTCCAAGGGAATGGAATACGATTCAGTCTACATTCTGGATGTCAATGAGGGTATCATACCCTATCATAAAGCCGTGCTGGACGCTGATCTGGAGGAGGAGAGGCGTATGCTCTACGTCGGAATGACCAGAGCACGACGCGACCTTCACATCTGCTATGTGAAGGAGAGATATGAGAAAAAAACAGAGCCCTCCCGTTTTCTTCGGGAAATCGGCATCTGAAAGAAAACCGGGCCACGGGCAGAAAAGCAAAGGAGAAGATCGATGGATTCCTCTGATTTTATCAGCAATAGCAGAAAAATCACCTGCCGGGAAGCAGAGGCTATGATTCCCCGTTATCTTGCCGGCAATCTGTCTGACAAAGACCTTGCCGCCTTCCTGAACCATGTCAACAACTGCAATAAATGCCATGACGAGCTGGAGACAAACTTTATGGTGGATCTGACCGTACAGTATCTGAATGAAGAGAACCCCCATGGCTCCTTCAATCTCAAACCGATGCTGCAGAAGGACCTGAACGAAAAGACCGCACATCTGGTGCACAAGCACAGAATGAAGAAGCTCAGAGCCTTTGTTCTGATAATGATTCTGCTGCTTGCCGCCCTGGTGGTCCTGGACCTTACCGACGTCCTCGGTATCTCGGAGGTCATATCTGACTTCTTCCGGTCCATGGGCTTCTGAGTGCTTGCAGGATTGGATGTATTGATTACAAGTTAGGAGAAACATTTTGAGCGAAAAAGTTCTGATCATTGATGGACACAGCATGATGAACCGTGCATTTTATGCGCTTCCTGACCTCACAAATGCAGAAGGTAAGCATACGAACGCGGTCCTGGGATTTCTGAATATCATGCTGAAAATCCTGGATGAGGAAAAACCGGATTACCTGGCAGTTGCCTTCGACGTGCATGCTCCGACCTTCCGCCATAAGATGTATGATGCCTATAAGGGCACACGCCATCCGATGCCGGAGGAACTCAGAGAACAGATTCCACTGATCCAGGACGTTCTGCGCGCCATGGGCATCCAGATTTTGATGCTGGAGGGCTATGAGGCAGATGACATTATCGGAACAGTAGCCCGGGCCAGCGAGGCAAAGGGCATGGATGTCACCGTCCTCTCCGGCGACCGGGACCTTCTGCAGCTGGCAACAGATAAAGTGATGATCCGGATTCCGAAGACAAAGGGCGGACAGAACATGATCCTGGATTACCATACCCAGGATGTCATCGACGAATATCAGATCACACCGGCCCAGGTGATCGAGCTGAAGGCACTGATGGGGGATTCCTCAGATAACATCCCGGGTATTCCCGGGGTTGGCGTAAAGACCGCCACCAAAATTCTGCAGAGCTTTGGCTCTATCGAAAATGCACACGACCACCTTTCAGAGATCAAGCCCAAAAAGGCCATGGAATCCCTGCGGGACCACTGGGATATGGCCGTACTCTCCAGGGACCTTGCAACGATTCACACTGATATTCCTGTTGAACTGGATTACGAAAAGGCAAGGGTTACCGATATTTTCACACCGGAGGCTTATCAGCTGTTCCGGAAGCTCGGGTTCAAAAAGCTGCTGACACATTTTAACCGTTCCGCATCAGGACAGAGCGAGGCGCCAGCAACGCGCCTCATCCGGTCCGCAGACGAGGCGGATCAGGTGATCTCTCATGCGCAAAACGCCAGGGAGGCAGGCTTTTATCTGCTGCATAGCTTTGAGCCGCACACAAGAACCCCACGGATTTATGGCCTCGCCATCTCTGTGGAGAATGAAGGTACCTGTTACATCCCCGTATCCTCTGAAATCCCGCAGGCAAAAGTACAGGAAGAACTGGAGCGGCTTGCAGAAGGGACCTGCCATCTTGCCACCTATGCACTGAAGGACCAGATGAAGGCAGTGCCTCTGTCAGAGGAAGACTTCATTGAACCAGCCCCACCTTCCGATACGGTCCCTGCAGCCGATGCAAAAGGGGCCGGAGTGGATGCAGCAGTTACCGGCATTTTCGATATCCGGATCGCCGCATATCTTCTGGATCCACTGAAGACGGATTATCCTTATAATTCTATTTCCTCCGCATACCTGCCGGATCCGGTCCTCTCCCCGGAGGAAATCTTCGGATCTGCAAAGCTTCCCGCTCCTTCTGAAATGGAAGAGGAGAAGGCAGCACAATATGCCGGTGCCATTGCAGACGCGTCCCTGAAGGTAATGGGCCCGATGACAGAGGCACTGAAAGAATCCGGTATGTACCACCTGATGACCGATATCGAAATGCCTCTGGTCTTCACACTGTATGATATGGAGACAAATGGTATCCGTGTTCTCCCGGAAGAGCTTGCAGATTACGGACAGAAGCTTGCCGACGGGATAACACAGCTGGAGGTAAGAATCTATCAGGAAGCCGGTGAAACCTTCAACATCAATTCACCAAAGCAGCTCGGTGTCATCCTGTTCGAAAAGATGGGACTTCCCGGCGGAAAGAAGACCAAGACCGGTTACTCCACCTCAGCAGAGGTACTGGAAAAGCTGGCCCCCGGCGTTCCGATGGTGCGCGACATTCTGGAATACAGACAGCTTTCCAAGCTGAAATCCACCTATGCAGACGGACTTGCCGGCTTCATTTCCACAGACGGCCGTATTCACACCACATTCCGGCAGACGATCACTGCCACAGGACGAATCAGCAGCACAGACCCGAATCTGCAGAATATTCCGATCCGTATTGAACTTGGCCGTCAGATCCGGAAAGTATTCGTTCCGGAAAAGGATTACATCTTTATAGATGCAGACTACTCACAGATTGAGCTGCGGGTCCTTGCCTCCATGTCAGGCGATGAAAAGCTGATCGATGCATACCGCCAGGCAAAGGATATTCACCGCATCACCGCATCACAGGTGTTCCACGTTCCCTTTGATGAGGTCACACCTCTGATGCGCCGGAATGCAAAAGCCGTGAATTTCGGTATCGTATATGGTATCAGCGCCTTCGGCCTCAGTCAGGACCTCGGCATATCCAGGCAGGAGGCTTCGGATTATATCGAGAGCTATTATGAAACCTATCCCGGTATCCGTTCCTTCCTGGAGGGACTCGTGACATCTGCGAAGACAAAGGGATATTCTGTGACCATGTTCGGCCGCCGCCGTCCGATGCCGGAGCTGAAGTCCGGCAATTTCATGCAGCGATCCTTCGGCGAACGCGTGGCAAAAAACGCGCCGATCCAGGGTACAGCGGCTGACATCATCAAGATTGCAATGAACCGGGTCAACCGCCGTCTGAAGAGGGAGCATCTGAAGTCCAGACTGCTCGTACAGGTGCACGATGAGCTTCTGATCGAAGCGGCGAAGGGTGAGGAAGAGATTGTAAAGACCATCCTGCGGGAAGAGATGGAGGGCGCGGCTGATCTTGCCGTCCGCCTGGAAATCGATGTGCACGACGGTGCATCCTGGTACGAAGCAAAATAATTGGTTCAAAACAACTGATTCTGAATAACTGTCACTGCATCACCAGAGGGGCCGACAGACAGATTGCGGACAGAATAATCTGAATGATGGAAGTTGATAATGCAGCTGTATGCTGATAAAGCCTGCCCTGCCACACAGAAACAGATGCAAAAAACTCTCACGGACCATACAGATACATATAAACGAAAAAACAGAGAGGGAACAGAATCTTGAAAATCATCGGAATTACCGGCGGTGTCGGAAGCGGAAAAAGTGAGGTCATGAAATATCTGGAGCGCAGCTGTGACTGCACACTGATCAGGTCTGATGAGCTTGGACACGCTCTGATGCGGAAGGAAAATATCTGCTATGATCCAGTACTCGCCCTGCTGGGCCCCGAGGTCCTCGACCCGGACGGGGAATTTGACCGGAAGGCTGTCGCCGCAAAGGTCTTTGGCAATCCGGCTCTTCTGGAGAAACTGAACCAGATCACACATCCGGCAATCCGGCACAGCATTCTGGAATCCATACAGAAAGCGGACGAGGCGGGCAGACAGTTCTTTTTTCTGGAGGCAGCATTGCTGATCGAAGAAAAATTTAATGAAATCTGCGATGAATTGTGGTATGTTTATGCAGATATCGAAGTCCGAAGCAGGCGGCTTCAGGAAAGCCGCGGGTATTCCGATGAGAAGATCAGAGGAATCATGGCAAGTCAGCTTCCGGAATCTGCATTCCGGAATGCCTGTCAGTTCGTAATTGACAACAGCGGTTCCTTTCAGGATACCATCCGTCAGATTGACGGCAGGATACACTTCCTGACATCCTGCGGTTCTGATTCTTAAAGAACAGCTCTGCTTCTCAGAACACCATTCTGCATTTTGAGACGCCCACCTGTTTCCTGAAATGCAGGCTCAGAATATCCTGACTGATAATTTCTCAGAATAACAGCTTTCTCAGATACAGCCAGAGATTTAAGGAGAACCATCTTTATGAAAATGTGCAGTTTATCCAGCGGCAGCAGCGGCAACTGCATTTTTGTAGGAAGTGAACATACAAGCCTATTGGTAGACGCCGGCATCTCCGGCAAGAGGACCGAGGCAGGATTGAATACCATTGGGTACACAGGGACCGATATTGACGGCATCCTGGTGACCCATGAGCATGCGGATCATATAAAGGGGCTGGGGGTTCTTGCCAGACGGCATGGTATCCCGATCTATGCAACAGAAGGAACCTGGGACGCAATCCGCAAAAATCCGTCGACAGGCAAAATCCCCGAGGAGCTTTTTCACGAAATTGAACCGGACCGCACGCTGAGAATCGGCGATCTGGATGTGGAACCCTTCAGCATCATGCATGACGCCGCGGACCCGGTGGGCTACAGAATCTGTCAGGATGGCCATTCCTGTGCTATTGCCACAGATATGGGGACATACACAGACTATACCATCCGCCATCTCCAGTTTCTGGATGCCATCCTGCTGGAGGCAAACCATGATGTGAATATGCTGGAGGCGGGACGCTACCCCTATCCGCTGAAGGTCAGGATTCTCAGCGACAAAGGACATCTCTCCAACGAGACCTCCGGACAGCTCCTCTGCCAGATTCTGCACGACAACATCCGGCACATTTTCCTCGGTCACTTAAGTGCCGAGAACAATTACCCGGCACTTGCCTATGAGACGGTCTGCAGCGAGGTAACCCTCGGTGACAACCCGTATAAATCCAGCGATTTCCCGATCACAGTCGCACGCAGAGACTGCGTGAGCGAATGTGCGGAATTCTGATAAGCAATACTGCAACCCGTTAACGCAGGTGTCATCTCATTTGAAGTTCATCTGAAAATCCATCTTAAATCAGAGAACAGACACCGCAAGCATTGAGGAGAATGATCATGAAGAAAACAATCATCACAGTCACCGGAAAAGATACTGTCGGCATTATCGCAAAGGTCTGCAATTATCTTGCGGAAAACAATGTAAATATCGAGGATATTTCCCAGACAATCCTCCAGGGATATTTTCACATGATGATGATTACAGATGCTTCCAAATCCGAGAAGAACACTGCTGAGCTCGCTGAGGACCTGAACAAGGTCGGAGAGGAAATCGGTGTCAAAATCCACTGTCAGCGCGAAGATATTTTTGACATGATGCACAGAATCTGAAATCAGAAAAACCGTTGTCAAAGCCCTGCAAGGGGCACCGCTGATAGAAAGGCATACGCATGATCAATATTTTTGAAGCAAATGAAACAAATGAGATGATCGAAAATGAGAACCTTGATGTCCGGACCATTACGCTGGGCATCAGTCTGCTGGACTGCATTGACTCCAATCTGGACCGTCTCAACCAGAAGATCTATGACAAAATCACCACCCTTGCCCGCAATCTCGTACAGACCGGAAAGGATATCGAAGCAGAATATGGTATTCCGATCGTGAACAAGCGGATTTCCGTCACTCCTATTGCGCTGATCGGCGGAGCAGCCTGCAAGACTCCAGAGGATTTTGTGACGATTGCGGAAACGCTGGACAGGGCTGCCCATAAGGTGGGAGTGAACTTCCTGGGTGGTTATTCTGCCCTGGTATCCAAGGGAATGACCCGGGCAGACGAGCTGCTGATCCGCTCCATCCCCATGGCCATGGCCCGCACGGAGCTGGTATGCAGCTCCATCAATGTCGGCTCCACAAAGACCGGCATCAACATGGACGCTGTCAAGCTGATGGGAGAGATTGTACGAAGCACTGCAGAAGCCACAAAGGACAACAACTGTCTGGGCTGCGCCAAGCTTGTGATCTTCTGCAACGCGCCGGATGACAACCCCTTCATGGCGGGTGCCTTCCATGGCGTGACAGAGGCGGATGCCATCATCAATGTAGGTGTATCCGGCCCCGGTGTCGTAAAGCATGCCCTGGAGAAGGTGCGCGGAGAGAACTTTGAGGTTCTCTGTGAGACGATCAAGAAGACAGCCTTCAAGGTGACCCGTGTCGGCCAGCTGGTAGCAAAGGAGGCATCCCGCCGTCTCGGCGTTCCCTTTGGTATCATCGATCTGTCCCTGGCACCGACACCGGCTATCGGAGACTCCGTTGCGGATATCCTGGAGGAAATCGGCGTGGAATCCGTAGGCGCACCCGGAACCACAGCGGCGCTGGCGCTCCTGAACGATCAGGTCAAGAAGGGCGGCGTTATGGCTTCCTCCTATGTCGGCGGACTTTCCGGAGCCTTCATTCCGGTCAGTGAAGACCAGGGTATGATCAATGCCGTAAACCGCGGCTCCCTCTGCATGGAAAAGCTGGAGGCGATGACCTGCGTATGCTCCGTCGGTCTGGATATGATCGCGATCCCCGGCAATACAAAGAGCACCACGATTTCCGGCATCATCGCAGATGAGATGGCAATCGGAATGATCAACCAGAAGACGACTGCTGTCCGTGTCATTCCTGCAATTGGAAAGGACGTTGGAGACTCCCTGGAGTTCGGCGGCCTGCTCGGCAGCGCACCGATCATGCCGGTCAGCCGCTTCGGCTGCGATGCACTGATCAATCGTACCGGAAGAATCCCGGCACCGGTACACAGCTTCAAGAATTAAGTACCTGCACAAAATAGCTGTGCACAGTTTGTGTAAGCAACTGCACAAAAGAATGAGAAGTGTCCAGAGGACACTTCTCATTTGGCTGTTTCCGTTCATAAACGGACAGTAAGCT
>JBJEMO010000001.1:0-3442 GCA_051879715.1 Bilifractor sp. | reverse complement strand
GTCGGCACTGGAGAATGAACTGCTTCAATGTGAAGAATTTTACATCAGTGTCGCTTTCATCACACTCGGCGGGATAACTCCTCTTCTTCAGACATTTAAGGAGTTAGAGGAGCGGGGGATTCCGGGCAAAATTCTCACCACCAATTACCTGAATTTCAGCGAACCCCTTGCGATTCAGAAGCTTCACGAGCTGTCCAATCTGGATATACGAATGTACATGTCTGATGATGACGAGGGCTTCCATACGAAGGGATATATTTTCAAGAATAACGATGTATATCGGATCATCGTCGGAAGTTCCAATATGACGCTGACGGCTCTCACCAAAAATAAAGAATGGAATACGAAAATCATATCCACGGAATTCGGAGAATATTCCGAGCGTATTCTCACAGAATTCCAAGATCTTTGGGCTTCGGACAAAACCAGAGAATACCATTCGTTTATCGATGAATACCGAACAGCATTTGAGATTTCAAGAAAACAGCGTCAGATCGCCCGGGACGCAATTCAGGAGAGCGGCGCGCTGGATTTTGAGTTGTACCGACTGAAACCTAATGCGATGCAGACCACCTTTATCACCAGCCTTAGGAATTTGATGAAAAGAGGCGAAAAGAGGGCACTTCTGATTTCTGCAACAGGCACAGGAAAGACCTATGCAGCCGCCTTCGCTATGAGAGAACTCAACCAGGAAAAGGTGCTATTTTTAGTTCATCGGGAGCAAATTGCAAAACAGGCACAAAAAAGCTTTCGCAAGGTTCTGGGCAGCAAAGTCTCCTATGGGATTATATCCGGAAACCAGAAGGAACCAGACGCAGATTATCTTTTTGCTACCGTTCAGACCATGTCAAGAGATGAAACACTGACCAATTTTTCAAAGCATCAGTTTCAGACCATCATCATTGATGAAGTTCACCGGGCAGGTGCTGCTTCCTATCAGAAAATTGTGGAATATTTTAAGCCTAAGCTTCTTTTGGGAATGACAGCTACACCGGAGAGAACCGATGGCTTTGATATTTACAGCCTGTTTGACCACAACATTGCAACGGAAATTCGCCTTCAGGATGCGATGGAAGAGAATCTGTTATGTCCATTTCATTATTTTGGCATCACAGAACTTGAGGTTAATGGGCAGGTCGCACACGATCTCCAGAACAACGAAACCCTGTCCCTCAGAGATTTTCAATATCTGACGGGAGAAGCCCGTGTAAAATATATCCTGCGAGAAGCAAATTATTATGGCTATAGTGGTAATCGTGTCAAAGGTATAATTTTTTGCAGTCGTAAGGATCTTGGACGAGAATTGTCCTGCAAAATGAATCAGATGGGAAAACAGACAGTTTTTCTGTCCGGTGAAGATTCTCAGTTCGAAAGAGAGCAGGCAATCCGGCGCCTGACCAGCGATGACATGCCCAGGAACAGACAGCTCGACTATATCCTGACTGTTGATATATTTAATGAAGGCGTCGATATTCCTGAAATTAATCAGGTCATTCTGCTCCGGCCAACAGAAAGCCCGATCATCTTTGTGCAGCAGCTTGGAAGAGGTCTTCGGAAAGCGGTCGGAAAAGAATTTGTCGTGATTCTGGACTTTATCGGTGCCTATACCAATAATTACATGATTCCGATCGCACTATCCGGAGATCGTTCTTACAACAAGGATAACATCCGCCGCTATGTGCAGGAGGGATCCCGCATGATCCCGGGCTGCTCGACCATACATTTTGACGAAATTTCCCGTAAGAGAATCTTCAGTGCAATTGACAGCGTCCGACTGAACGACACAAAACTTCTTTGCGATGCCTATCGGAAGTTAAAATACCAGCTCGGCAGAATCCCTTCACTGACGGATTTCTCTACCTACGGCTCCGTCAACATAACAAAATATTTTATAAAATTCAATTCCTATTATGGCTTCCTCAAAAAGTATGAACAGGAATATACTGTAAGACTGGACGCCACAGAAGAGCAGATCCTCGGATTTATCTCAAAAAAGCTTGCCTTTGGAAAACGTCCGGAAGAATTACTCATCCTTCGTGATATTCTTCATAACCACGGCTTCCATTTTCGTATAAAGGCTTATGCAGATGCCCTGTCACGGAGTGGAATCCGGGAAAAGGATGCAACCATTGCCTCTGCTGTTCGCAACCTGACAAATCGTTTTGCAAAAGACTCTGATCAGAAGAAGTTGTCTGCCTGTGTCTTTCTGGAAAAAACAAAAGAGGAAACCTACCAGGCTTCCACCGGATTTCTCCGGGTACTGAATAATGACACGTTCCGAAAGATGGTAGAAGAAACCGTGGAATTTGGTTTGGAGGAATATCAGAAGAACTACAGCAACCGGTATAAGGATACGAATTTTCAATTGTACCGAAAGTATACATATGAAGAGGTCTGTCTTCTGCTGAACTGGGACAAAAACATGAACGCACAGAACCTAGGCGGATATTTTTATGACGCACGAACGAAAACCCTTCCCGTATTCATCAACTATGACAAGACCGATGATGCCATCGCATATGAAGACCGTTTTCTTGCAGCGGACAGACTCATAGCACTATCCAAACACCCAAGAAAGATCACATCAAGCGATGCGGATCATTTTTACAAACGCACCGAAGCCGACCACGAAAACCGGATTTTTCTTTTCCTTCGGAAAAATAAGGACGACCGGGAGGCAAAGGAGTTTTATTTCCTCGGTGAAATGCAGGCACAGGGAGATCCGAAACCTATCCGAATGAAATTTGATAAAGTCGATGAAACCGGAGCAGTCATCGGGACACGGATAGATGATGCTTTTGAGGTTGACTATCAGCTTGAGGTTCCGGTCCGTCAGGATCTTTACAATTATATTGTGAAAGAATGATACTATTCGTCAAAGGCCGGAAGGATACCCATCTGCTGAGATAAACAATACAGAAAGTGAGAATAAAAAATGGATACAAAACATGTGGTTGCCGCCGTGATCATTCATCATGGGAAAGTATACGCTACCCAGAGAGGCTACGGAGAATTTAAGGACAAATGGGAGTTCCCCGGAGGGAAGATAGAGCCCGGAGAGACTCCGCAGGAGGCACTCCGCCGGGAAATTCGCGAGGAACTTGATACCGAAATTTCGCCAGGCTCTCTGATCGATACCATCGAGACCGATTATCCTGGATTTCATCTGGTCATGGAATGCTATTATTGTACTGTTCGCAGTGGCAGCCTTACGCTTTTAGAACACGAGGCAGCCAGATGGCTGGATTCAGCTCATCTGGAAGATGTTGACTGGCTCCCGGCAGACCGTTCGCTTCTTCCGGAGATCCGGAAGCATCTGGATCGCCACCTCTGAGTCCGAGGTATCCTGCCTGCGGAGCAACAGGCAAGGACAAGATGGTTTCACCGCAAAAGCTTTACGAAGTCCTTGATCATGTGATAGGATTTGAAAAGGATCTGGTTG